>JBEAMY010000057.1:0-11582 GCA_041165725.1 Pseudomonadota bacterium | reverse complement strand
CGAGCCCAGTGCCCAATCCCAACTGGCCATGACTTCAAGCACCGCTCGCATGGCCCCCACCGCATGTTGCGCCCAAGTCAGGGCCCAATCCATCCAGACACTCGCCACCGCCAAAGGCAGAATCACCAATGAGACCCAAGGGATGGCCCAAAGGTTGACCCACGCAGAAACCCAAGAGACCGTGCCAAAGATCACCCAAGTCAAGGGGAGCATGAGCAGGGTGAGCCGCCATTGAATGCGCACCCCGTCGATCCAAGTTTGCAGCATGGATCGCCACCCTGAAGTCCGCGATGGAGGTCTAGGGGTTTCGGCCAACAACAAAGCCACGGCCAAGAAGCTCAACCAAAAACCAGGCTGCATCAGACCCGAGGGTTGCCAGATGACCAGCACCGCTGCTATGCCCAACCAGCGGCTCATCCATGGCCATTGATGACCTTGGATGTTCAATACCACTGCAAGTGCCAACATGAACACCGTGCGTTGCGCGGGCAAACCCCAGCCACTGAACAAGGCATAGGCCCATGACGCCATCAAAC
This sequence comes from Pseudomonadota bacterium, assembly GCA_041165725.1. Classification (GTDB taxonomy): domain Bacteria; phylum Pseudomonadota; class Gammaproteobacteria; order Burkholderiales; family Burkholderiaceae_C; genus Limnohabitans. The sequence goes on along the minus strand of JBEAMY010000057.1, from coordinate 11,046 downwards.
CCAGGATTGCCGCTGCATGCGGAGCTGGCCAATGCAGACTCCAAGCCCAGCCTTTTGCATCCGCGAATCGCCACAAGCGACGGATCAGGGCTGCGCACATCAGTGCCCAAGCGGTGATGTGCAAACCCGAAATGCTCATCAGATGGGCGATGCCTGTGGCCCTGAACAGCTTCCAGTCCGAATCTGCAATCGCCGATTGATCGCCCAAGACCAAGGCCACCACGACTCCAAGGTTTTGGGCATCCTCTTCGGTACGGTCTCGCATCAGACGGTCTCGCACTTGCTCTCGCCAGCGCTCAACCCACAGCCTTAATGGGCTTGAGGGGTGCCATGTGGCAACTGATGTCCGCTCAGAAGTCGCTTGGTGCACCGATTGACTTTGTGTGGCCCAGGCTTGTATGCCTTGCGCCCAGGCCCTCAACTCGACGTCATCGCCATGTGGGTTGAAGAGGCCGTGAGGGGCTTTGAGTTTCACCGTCCATCGCCAAATCTCACCCACTCTAGGAATCTGGGATACCTGAGGTTCTGCATCCCAAGTTTGGTCTTGGCCATCGAGCTCCTTGGAATGGGGCACAGACAAGCTCACCATTTCAATCGCGGGGGCAGCTCGCGTGGGATCGGCGATTGAGGTCATCGCATGCACCTGGACCCGCATGCGCCAGCCATGCTCGGTGCGCTCTGGCAAGGACACGACTTGGCCTTGCACAATCACGCGCTGCCCTTCCCAGACCTCAGGCAAAGCCAGCGATTGACTTTGGCTGGCGCGGTACGTGGCCCAAGCCCAAGTCAAACCTGCCAACCCCCATGCGGGATGAACAAGACCACAGATCAGCAGGTGCACCCCGAGTTTGAGCTGCCAGCGGCCAGGATGTCCCCAAGCCATGAGCCCGGTGGGTGCTTGCATGAACCCAAAACCCAGCAAAGCGGCGCAGGCCGATATCACGGCGACAAGCCCCACCACCCAGTCGGGTGGCAATGCGTCAAGTTGCAAGTGAAAGGCGGTGGCCAGGATCACCGCAAAGCTGATGGGGGTGACCCAAATGGGCTGTGGTGGCATGCGACGTCTCGGGGCGGTCTTCGCCCATGTCGCACGCAATTTAGGTTGAATCGTTCAGAACAAAGTCCACTGAACTCGGTGAATCACCGCGTTCAACCCGAAGGCAATTGATCCGATGAAGGGCAAACCTGTCGCTTGAGCAAAGCGACGTAGGTGAATGGGCGAATCGCATTGCCAGTTCTTCGCCAATCGGGCGCATCCAGCGCCACGAGCTCTTTGCCCTTGCCTTGGGCTTTTTCAAAAAGACTCACAGCCAACACTGCCGCCGTGTCCTTGCTGCAGTCCACCCGCCAACGCTCCATGCGGGAAGCGTAATCCTTGTCGTTGACTTTGGTCGGCTCGGCCAGATCAACCAGGACCCAAGCGAAACGGTTCACGCTTTGACGCGCCACCGACTGGCTGTCAAAAAATGCGGTGAGTCCATCGTCCTTGAGCAGTTCAGACCATTCCGCACGGGCAACCCCCGTCCCAGTCAGTCCGACCACGGCCAAAACCCCCGCCAAGCGATAAAAGGTCTTTCTCATGCCCCACGAATCGGCATGAAGACTGGTTTCTTAAGTGACGCCCAGCTCATCGGGCATGACCCACAATTGCTCTTTTTGATTGACCAAATGGAAGGAAAGCCATGACTGCGCAAGAACAACTCAAAGCCCTGGGCATTGAACTGCCCCCCGTGGCCAAGCCCGCTGCCGCCTATGTGCCTTTTGTTCAAACAGGCTCGCTGATTTTCATCAGTGGTCACATTGCCCGCCGCGATGGCAAGCCTTGGGTGGGGCAACTCGGCACTGACATGAACACGACCGAAGGCCAACAAGCCGCGCGCGCAGTGGCCATCGACCTCATGGGCACACTCAAGGCCGCCGTGGGCGACCTCGATCGCGTCAAACGCATCGTCAAACTCATGAGCTTGGTCAATTCGGCACCCAACTACACCGAACACCACTTGGTCACCAACGGGTGCAGCGAACTCATCGGCCAGGTCTTTGGTGAAAAAGGCGCGCACGCACGCAGCGCTTTTGGTGTGGCGCAATTGCCCATGGGCGCGTGCGTGGAAATCGAAATGATCGTTGAGGTCTGACATGCCGTGGCAGTTTGTCGATACCCCTTGGTTGAGGGTGGCGCATGAAGATCACCATCCCAATGGCCGTGGCCCCATCGTGCTGATGCACGGATGGCCAGACAGCACCCGAACCTGGCAAGGCGTCACCCCTTTGTTGGTGGCTGCCGGTTGGCGCGTGATTGTTCCTGCCCTGAGGGGGTTTGGTCCCACTCAATTCCTCAAACCCGACACACCAAGAAGCGGTCAACTGGCTGCCTTGGGAAGAGACCTGCTGGAATTCATCGACGCCAAAGGTTTGCAAAAACCCGTTTTGGTTGGACACGATTGGGGTGCGCGCGCCGTGGCCAACGCCTGCGGCTTGCGGCCAGGTGTGGCGAGTCATTTGGTCTTGCTGAGTTCGGGCTATGGCACCAACACCGCCGATCAAGCGCTGACCCTGGAGCAAGTGCGCAACTATTGGTACCACTGGTTCATTGCCACGCCCCGTGGCCAAAAAACAGTCAGGCAAGATGGAAAGGCATTCGCCCAAGTGATGTGGGACACCTGGGCACCAGCGGGCTGGTACGACCCCGCGGAATTCGAGGCGACCGCGCTGGCCTTTGATAACCCCGATTGGCCTGAAGTCACACTGCATTCCTACACCCACCGCTGGGGCCATGCGCCCGGCAATCCGGTGTATGAGCAAGACGATCTGGCCCTGAACCCTGCACCCGTTCTTGATGTGCCCACACTGATGTTGCATGGCCAAGCCGATGGGGTGAACCCGCCAGCCTCTTCAGAGGGCAAAGCGCACTATTTCAAAGGTCGGTATGAACGCCATGTGTTGCCAGAGATTGGTCACTTTCCGCAACGCGAGGCACCCGGGTTGATTGCTGAGCACCTCTTGCGTTTTTTGGCCTGAACAGCTGTGGCGATCAGAATTCGCCTTTGATCACTGGGAAGCCCAAGGCGGCCCAATCGAGCATGCCACCACGGTAGTAATGAATCTTGTCGGCAGGAAAGCCATCGCGGGTCATGGCCTTGATGGCGCTGGGGCTTTGCGGGCACACGGGCCCATTGCAAAAGGCATAGACTTGTTTGGCGGCAGCACAGTCCCATTTGTTGCCCACTTTTTTACAGCCCAACTCGTCCATGCGCTGAGCCACTTCGGTATAGACGATGCTCACCGAGCCTGGGATGGTGCCCTTTTCGCGATCGCCGGGTTCACGCATGTCAACGATCAAGGCGTTGGGGTCATTCATGGCGTTGAGGATTTCAATCTCACCCACGGGGTGAACACCGGCAACGGGAATCACGGGTTGCAACCAGCCCGCATTCATGGCGCACGGCGTCATCACGCGCTGAATCACCAGCTCTTTGCCATCGGGTTTTTTCACGACAAATCGTGTGTCGGTATCGATGATGCGCAAGTGCACTGGGTTGCTGTTTTGTGCGACTGCGGATGCACTGGCAATGACCATCAAAGTGGCCAACAGGGTCTGGATTGATTTCATGGGGAACTCCAAAACGTGAGACTGATCAATGAACCCTGAGAAGCCTAGGGGCATTGCAGAGTTTCGCCATTGATTCACATCAACAGCCTCACTTCGGAGGGGCCTGAGCCTGGGTTAGGGTAAGGGCCAAGGCATTTAAGCTCATTCGACCCGAATCACCTCGGTGGGTTTGAAGCCCAGGTCTGCCGCCTTGCCTTTGCGCGCACGACCACCTCGGGCGTTGTTCAAACTGCGAATCTCCAGCGTCTCTTCGCGCTCTTTGCCACCACGGCCCAAACCCTTGAGTCGCACACTGCGCACATAAGCCGCTGCACCAGCCAGCGTGTCTTTGGCGTCCAAATCCATGAGGGTGAGTCCCCTGCCGCCTTTTTCCATCAGCTTGAGCTCGGCCATTTCGAAAGTGAGGATGCGCCCCGCTGTGCTGGCACAGCACACATGCGTGGCTGCAGCCATGGGGATCGATGCATTGGACCCATCGGCCAAGGATGGCTTGCACGGGGTTTCACCCGCATTGAGGCTGAGGAAGGACTTGCCCGCTTTTTGGCGCGACATCAAATGCTCAATGCGGGCAAGGAAACCAAAACCACCCGATCCACTCAAGAGGACCGTGGCCGATGCCGGCGCCGCAATGAAGTGCATCAATTGCGTGTTGGCCTCCAGTTCAATGAGCGTGGTGACGGGTTGGCCATCGCCTCGCGCACCGGGCAGTGCTGCCACCGAAACCGAATACACCCTTCCGTTGCTGCCTATGGCAATGAGGGAGTCCACCGTTCTGCACTCAAAGGTGCCGTAAAGCGCGTCGCCCGACTTGAATGCAAAGCTTGCGGGATCATGGCCATGGCCGGTACGTGCGCGCACCCAGCCTTTTTCTGAGATGACCACCGTGACAGGCTCATCGACCACCTTGACTTCGGCCACTGCACGGCGCTCGGCCTGAATCAGCGTGCGACGGTCATCACCAAACACCTTGGCATCGGCTTCGATCTCTTTGACGATGAGTCGCTTGAGGGCCGAAGCACTGCCCAGGATTTTTTCCAAATCTTGCTGCTCTTTGCGAAGCTCGGAAAGCTCTTGCTCGATCTTGATCGCTTCGAGCTTGGCCAACTGGCGCAAGCGGATTTCAAGGATGTCTTCGGCTTGACGGTCGGTGAGCTTGAAGCGGGTCATCAAGGCCGGCTTGGGCTCGTCGCTTTGCCGAATGATGCGGATCACCTCGTCGATGTTGAGCAAGACCAGTTGCCGGCCTTCGAGGATGTGAATGCGATCCAACACCTTGGCCAAACGGTGCTGGCTGCGCCGGGTGACCGTGGTCTGGCGAAATTCAATCCACTCGGTGAGCAGACCGCGCAGATTTTTTTGAACCGGCCTGCCGTCCAGGCCCACCGCAGTCAGGTTGATGGAGGAAGAACTCTCCAAGCTGGTGTGCGCAAGCAAGGTCTGGACAAACTCGGCTTGATCGATGGTGCGGGTTTTGGGCTCGAACACGATGCGAACGGGCGCGTCTTTGGACGACTCATCGCGAACGCCATCGAGCACGGCCAGCACCGTGGCCTTGAGCTGGGTTTGCTCCTGGGTCAAGGCTTTTTTGCCGGCCTTGACTTTGGGGTTGGTGAGCTCTTCGATTTCTTCCAGCACGCGTTGAGCGCTCACACCAGGCGGGAGCTCGTTGACCACCACCTGCCATTGACCCCGAGCGAGGTCTTCGATGGTCCATCGCGCGCGCACCTTGAGCGAACCCCGGCCGGTTTGGTAGGCCTCGGCGATGTCGGCTGCACTGGAGATGATTTGTCCACCACCGGGGTAATCGGGGCCGGGCAAAAGACCGAGCAACTCTTCATCACTCAGCCTGGGGTTTTGAATCAAAGCCACACAAGCCGCCGCGACTTCGCGCAAGTTGTGGCTGGGGATTTCAGTGGCCATGCCCACCGCAATGCCGCTGGCGCCATTCAACAAAGAGAAGGGCAAGCGGGCTGGCAATTGGCGCGGCTCATCGGTGGAGCCATCGTAGTTGGGCACAAAGTCCACAGTGCCCTGATCGATCTCATCGAGCAGCAAGCGGGTGATTTTGGATAGGCGCGCCTCGGTGTAGCGCATCGCCGCCGCACCGTCGCCATCGCGGCTGCCAAAGTTGCCTTGACCGTCGATCAGCGGATAGCGCTGAGAGAAATCTTGCGCCATGCGAACCAGTGCGTCGTAGGCAGCCTGATCGCCATGGGGATGAAAACGGCCCAACACATCGCCCACCACACGGGCGCTCTTGACCGGCTTGGCCGGCGTGTTGCCATTGGGACCAGAGAAGCTCAGACCCAAACGGTCCATCGCAAAGAGGATGCGCCGCTGAACGGGCTTTTGGCCGTCGCAGACATCGGGCAAGGCCCGGCCTTTGACCACACTCAGTGCGTATTCGAGGTAGGCCCGCTGTGCATAGGCGGCGAGGTGATCGCCATCGCCGGCTGCAGGTTCTTGAACGGGGGAATCCAACAAATCACTCATGACCAGCGCCTTTACACATCAATGTCCACCGAATCACCATGCACTTCCATGAGCTCGCGGCGAGATGCGGCCTCACCCTTGCCCATGAGGCGGTTGAACAACGATTCGGTTGCCGCCTGATCCAAGGGCCCCAAAGCCACCGGCAAGAGCCTGCGGGTATCGGGATTGAGCGTGGTTTCCCACAATTGTTCGGCGTTCATTTCACCCAAACCCTTGAAGCGGCTGATGCTGCATTTGTCGCGGCTCACGCCGTCTTTTTCGCAGTGATCCAGAATGGCTTGCAACTCGCCTTCGTCCAGCGCATAGCGTTTGGCCGCTGGTTTTTTGCCGCGCGCGGGCACATCCACGCGAAAGAGCGGTGGACGCGCCACATGCACATGACCCGCCTCGATGAGCTTGGGAAAGTGCCTGAAAAACAAGGTCAGCAACAAGACCTGAATGTGCGAGCCGTCGACATCGGCGTCCGACAAGATGCACACCTTGCCATAGCGCAATCCTGAAAGATCGGGGCTGTCGTTGGGTCCGTGGGGATCCACACCAATGGCCACGGCGATGTCGTGCACTTCGGTGTTCTTGAACAACACATCGCGCTCGACCTCCCAGGTGTTGAGCACTTTGCCGCGCAAGGGCAAGATGGCCTGGGTCTCTTTGTCGCGCCCCATCTTGGCGCTGCCCCCCGCACTGTCGCCCTCGACGAGAAAAATTTCATTCACCGAGGTGTCTCGGCTTTCGCAATCGGTGAGCTTGCCGGGCAACACCGCCACACCTGAGCCTTTGCGCTTTTCCACTTTTTGACCCGCGCGTTGGCGGGCCTGTGCGGTTCGGATGACAAATTCCGCCAAGGTTTTGCCATGGTTCACGTGGTCATTGAGCCAAAGTTCCAAAGCGGGGCGCACATAACCCGCCACCAAGCGGACCGCATCGCGCGAGTTCAAGCGTTCTTTGATTTGCCCTTGGAATTGAGGGTCCAAGACTTTGGCACTCAGCACAAAACTGGCGCGGGCGAACACGTCCTCGGGCATGAGCTTGACGCCCTTGGGCAGCAAGGCGTGCAAATCGATGAAGCCCTTGACCGCCTGGAACAAACCCTCGCGCAAGCCCGCTTCATGCGTGCCGCCAGCAGGCGTGGGGATGAGGTTGACGTAGCTCTCACGCACCAATGGCCCCTCAGACGAAAACGCAAGGCACCAGCTTGCGCCTTCGCCCTCGGCAAAGGATTCGTGCTGCGCATCGGCGTGACCCTCGCCTTCGAACTCGGGGATGAGCAATTCCGAATCCAGGGTCTGAAGCAAATAGTCTTTGAGACCACCTTTGTATTGCCATTGCTGATGGTCTTTGGTTTTTTCATTGAGCAAGCTGACCACCACGCCCGGCATGAGCACGGCCTTGCTGCGCAACAAATGCACCAGCTCGGTCATGGGCAATTGCGAAGACTCAAAGTACTTGGGGTTGGGCCACACCCGAACCGATGTTCCGCTGCGCTTTTCACCCGCTTCGGCTTTGCGGATGGCCAAAGGTTTGACCACATCGCCTTGGGCAAAGGTAAGGCTGGCCACTTGGCCGTCGCGCTGAACCGTGACTTGCAATTGGTTGGACAAGGCATTGGTGACGCTCACGCCCACACCGTGCAAGCCGCCAGAAAAACTGTAGGCCCCGCCTTGGCCTTTGTCGAATTTGCCACCGGCGTGCAAACGGGTGAAGACCAACTCCACCACAGGCGCTTTTTCTTCGGGGTGCAAGCCAAAAGGAATGCCTCGGCCATCGTCTTCAATGCTCACCGATCCATCGGTGTGCAAGACCACGGTGATGCGCTTGCCAAAACCAGCGAGCGCTTCATCGGCAGCGTTGTCCAGCACCTCCTGAATGATGTGCAGAGGATTGTCCGTGCGGGTGTACATGCCGGGTCGTTGCTTGACCGGCTCCAAGCCTTTGAGTACGCGAATGGCACTCTCGGCGTATTCATTTCGTTTGGTCGACATGGGCGCGAATTGTAGTCATGGGGGTTTAGGAGGACAGTGAATACAAAGACATTCACAAGCGGATACAGTTGCAACATGCCTAATCGATCTCACCCTCATGCACTGCCCATGTGGCAAGTCCTCATCTGCGGCGCCCTCATCGTGACGCTGGCCATGGGCATTCGCCACGGCTTTGGCTTGTGGCTTCAACCCATCACCAGCGACCGAGGCTGGCTGAGAGAAGACTTTTCAATGGCCATAGCGGTGCAAAACATCACCTGGGGCCTGGCTGGCATTTTTTCGGGCATGTTGTCCGACCGCTTTGGCGCTTTTCGGGTGATCGTGGTCTGTGCCATCGCCTACGCGCTGGGCTTGGCTGGTATGGCGCAATCCACCTCTCCCCAAGTGTTCTCACTCACCGCAGGTGTGTTGGTGGGCATGGCCCAGGCCGGAACCACCTATGCCGTGGTGTACGGCGTGATCGGCCGCAACATCAATGCCGACAAGCGCTCCTGGGCCATGGGCGTCACTGCAGCCGCTGGTTCGTTTGGTCAGTTTCTGATGGTGCCCACTGAAGGTTGGCTGATTGCCCATCTGGGCTGGGACACGGCCTTGTGGGCCTTGGCCGCCATGGCCTTAGTTGCTGTTCCGCTGGCCTTTGGTTTGAAAGAAAACATGCAAGTCATCTCAACGGTGACGCAACGCCAATCGATTGGCTCCGCCCTGCGTGAAGCCTTCGGGTACCGCAGCTTTCAATTGCTCATGGCGGGCTATTTCGTTTGTGGGTTCCAAGTGGTTTTCATTGGCGTTCACTTGCCCAGTTACTTGAAAGACCTGGGGCAGGAGCCTCAGGTGGCCAGCACGGCGCTGGCCTTGGTGGGACTCTTCAATGTGTTTGGCACCTACATCGCGGGTTGGGCTGGTCAAAGGCTGTCCAAGCCCCGCATCCTTTCCTTCATTTACACCATGCGCTCCTTGGTCATCGTGTGCTTCCTCCTTGCACCTGTGGGCCCTGTGAGCGTTTATGTCTTTTCTGCTGCCATGGGCCTGTTGTGGTTGTCGACCGTGCCTCCTACCAATGCGACGATTGCCCAGATCTTTGGTGTGGCCCATTTGTCCATGCTGGGTGGCTTTGTGTTTTTCAGCCATCAAGTGGGATCGTTCATGGGCGTTTGGCTGGGCGGTCTGCTCTACGATAAAACCGGCTCTTACGACATCGTTTGGTATTTGTCGATTGCGCTTGGCGTCTTTGCCGCCATCGTGAACTGGCCGGTGAAAGAACAAGCGATTGCACGCCCCAATTCCAATCCAAACTTGGCCGCTCAGGCCTGAAGTATCGGCACCATGAATCCACCTTCACTTTGGCTCAAAACCCTGATCGGTTTGGTCATGGCCTTGGTGCTTGGTCTGGTCTTTCTGTTTCACTTTCAACCCGACGTGCTCATCGCTCTCACCAATCAGGTGTGGGCTTGCTTCTGAGCACCAAGGGTTGAGGTTCAGCTTTCCATGCACGCCAGCGCACCACCTTCAGATTGGGTCTTGCGCTTTGCCCGCCATTGGCCCAAAGGCTTTGATGTGCTCGATGTGGCTTGCGGCACGGGGCGTCACATGCGCTGGCTCAACGAACACGGCCATCGCGTGACCGGCATCGATAGAGACGCCCAAGCACTTGAAGTGGCCTCTGCCTGGGGCGACACCTTCAAAGTCGATCTGGAGTCGGGCACTGAGCCTTGGCCTTTCAAGGGCCGCCAATTCGATGCGGTGGTGGTCACCAACTACCTATGGCGTGAGCTGTGGCCCGTGCTCAAGACAGCGGTCAAACCTGGGGGATGGCTGATCCACGAGACCTTTGCTTGGGGCAATGCCCGCTTTGGCAAACCCAGTCGCGATGCCTTTTTGCTCAAGCCCGGCGAATTGCTTGAAGCATTTGCTTCCTGGCATGTGGTGGCTTTTGAGCAAGGGTTGCTGGATCACCCTGTGCGCCAGGTTCAGCGCATTGCCGTTCATCCTCCTGTGGCGAATCCTGCCGAGCCTTTAGACGACCTCTTGCGCGATTGAGCCATGAAAAGCTTGAGGTTGCGCTAAAAAGTCCTCACCGTCTGAGCCCAGCATCGAATCGCTAGAATCAATCTTCCTTGAGGAAACCGACATGATCAGCATCTCCGGCAGCATTGTGGCTTTGGCCACGCCCTTTCACGATGACGGCAGCGTGGACTACCCCAACCTCAGAAAACTCATCGACTGGCACATCGAACAAGGCACAGACTGCATCTGCGTGGTGGGAACTTCCGGCGAATCGCCCACGGTCAACGTGGACGAGCACTGCGAGATCATTCGCGTGGCTGTCGAGCAGGCCAAGGGCCGTCGCCCCATCATGGCAGGCTGCGGTGCCAACTCCACTGCAGAGGCCATCGAACTGGCCAGCTTTGCCAAAAAGGTGGGCGCTGATTGCCAGCTGCAAGTGGTTCCCTACTACAACAAGCCCTCACAAGAAGGCCTGTCCCAGCATTTCAAGGCCATTGCCGAGGCCGTAGACCTGCCCATGGTGCTCTACAACGTGCCGGGCCGCACCGTGGCCGACATGCAGCACGACACCGTGCTCCGCTTGGCTCAGGTTCCAGGCATCATCGGCATCAAAGAAGCCACAGGCAATCTCGAGCGCGCCATTTGGCTCATTCGCGATGTGCCCAAGGGCTTTTCGGTCTTGTCTGGCGATGACCCCACAGCAGTGGCCCTGATGCTTTGTGGCGGTCAAGGCAACATCAGCGTGACGGCAAACATTGCGCCCAAGGCCATGCACGAACTGTGCGTTGCAGCCATCAAGGGCGACCGCGAGACCGCCATGTCCATTCAAAAGAAACTGATGCCTGTTCACAAACATTTGTTTGTTGAAGCCAACCCCATTCCGCTCAAGTGGGCCATGCAGCGCATGGGCCTGTGTGGGGGGCACTTGAGGTTGCCTCTCACCCCTTTGTCCGCCTCACA
>JBEAMY010000056.1:0-4095 GCA_041165725.1 Pseudomonadota bacterium | reverse complement strand
CTGTGGTGCACGCCAGCGATGCCGACACGCTGAAGCAACAACCCGAACTGCTGGACCGCCTCTTGGGCGTGTCCCGCCATTGATTGGAGAAGAATTTATGCCCTCACGCTCATCATTGCATGTATTCGCTGCCCCCCGAGGGGGCGAGGACTCCTTTGAGGCGGCTCGGCAGGAGGCCTGATCATGTTCATCAAAAACACTTGGTACGTGGCCTGCTCGCTGGCCGAACTCGAAGCCCTGGGCGACAAGCCGCTGGGGCGCACCATCTGCAACGAGAAGATGGCCATCTTCCGTGGTGTGGACGGGCAAGTTGCGGCGGTTGAAGACTTTTGCCCGCACCGTGGCGCGCCCATGTCGCTGGGCAAAGCCTGCAAGAACGGTTTACGCTGCGGTTATCACGGGCTGGAGATGGGCGCTGACGGCAAGACCGTACACATGCCTGGCCAACGCGTGCGCGGTTTTCCTACCGTGAAGGCCTTTGCTGTGGTCGAGCGTTATGGCTTTGTCTGGGTCTGGCCAGGGGACCAAACCCAAGCCGATGTGGCGCAGATGCCGGTGTTCGAGTTCTTCGACAACCCAGCCTGGGCCTATGGCGGCGGGCTGTACCACGTCAAGGCCGATTACCGCCTGATGATCGACAACCTGATGGACCTGACGCATGAGACCTATGTGCATGCGACCAGCATTGGCCAGCCGGAGATTGATGAGACGCCTTGCGAAACCAAGGTCGATGGCGACAAGGTCATCACCCAGCGTTTCATGGACGGCATCCAAGCACCCCCGTTTTGGCAAATGGCTATGAGTGCCAATGGCCTAGATCCACAGGCTAAAGTGGACCGCTGGCAAATCTGTCGCTTCTCGCCGCCAAGCCACATCATGATCGATGTGGGCGTGGCCCTGGCAGGCAACGGTGGCTTCAACGCCCCGGCTGAGGTCAAGGCCTACAGCGTGGTGGTGGACTTCATCACCCCCGAAACCGAGACCTCGCACTGGTACCACTGGGGCATGGCCCGCAATTTCAAGGCGCGTGACGCTGCGCTGACCGAAAGCATCCGCCAGGGGCAGGGCAAGATTTTTGGTGAAGACATGGAGATGCTGCAGCTGCAGCAGGAAAACATTCTTCGTCACCCCGAGCGCAAGCTTTTGATGCTCAACATCGATGCGGGTGGCGTGCAGTCACGACGCGTGATTGAGCGACTGCTGCAACAAGAACAATCTGGAGCAAATACATGAGCGACAACACTTTCGAAGTGCATCTGGCCCAACGCAACCTCACACTGACCGTTCAGCCCAACCAGAGCATCCTCAAGGCATTGCAAGATGCAGGTGTAGAAGTTCCTTACTCGTGCAGTGAGGGCGTGTGCGGGACTTGCCTCACCCAAGTCAAAGAAGGCGAGCCTGAGCATTGGGACATGTACCTCACGCCTGAGGAACAAGAGAAGAACGATTGCATGATGGTCTGCATCTCTCGCAGCAAGTCGCCACGTTTGGTGCTGGACCTCTGATCTTCGACACCCCCAACAAAAAGGCGTCTCATGGAGACGCCTTTTTGTTGTGAACACTGCAGCCTCAGTGCTGCAGGATCTTCGCCAAAAACTCTTTGGTGCGTGGTTGACGGTTTTCAGGGTGGTTGAAGAACTCATCCTTTGAGCAGTCTTCCAACACCTTGCCGCCCACATCCATGAAGATCACGCGGCTGCCGACTTTGCGCGCAAAGCCCATTTCGTGCGTCACGCACATCATGGTCATGCCCTCGTTGGCCAAGTCCACCATGACATCCAACACCTCGCCCACCATCTCAGGGTCGAGTGCGGACGTGGGCTCGTCAAACAACATCACGATGGGGTCCATGCTCAATGCACGGGCAATGGCCACACGTTGTTGTTGACCGCCTGAGAGTTGACCTGGGAACTTGTCTTTGTGCGCCATCAGACCCACGCGCTCTAAGTATTTCAAACCGTGGGCACGGGCCTCTTCTTCGCTGCGGCCCAAGACTTTTTGTTGCGCAATGGTCAAGTTCTCGGTCACTGACAAATGCGGGAACAACTCAAAGTGCTGAAACACCATGCCCACACGGCTGCGTAGTTTGGGCAAGTCGGTGTCTTTGCCATGCACCGCAATGCCATCCACAAAAATCTCGCCCTGTTGGAAAGGCTCTAAGGCATTGATGGTTTTAATAAGGGTGGATTTGCCTGAGCCCGATGGGCCACAGACCACGACTACTTCACCCTTTTGGATGTTGGTCGAACAGTTGTTCAGCACCTGCACGGGGCCGTACCACTTGGAAACGTTTTTCAATTCAATCACAGCAAACTCCAGTGAACGTCAACGCGCTCAGCGAATGATGGCAATACGCGCTTGCAAGCGACGCACGAGGGCCGAGAGGCCAAAACAAATCACGAAGTACACCAAGGCAGCCAAGATGTAGACCTCTTCCACGCGGCCATAAATCTTGCCTGCGGTGACAAAGCTCTTGAGCAAGTCATACGCGCCAATGGCGTAGACCAACGAAGTGTCTTGGAACAAGATGATGGTTTGCGTGAGCAACACGGGAATCATGTTGCGAAAGGCTTGCGGCAACACGATGAGCCGCATGTTCTGACCATAGGTCATGCCCAAGGCTTGACCCGCCATGACCTGACCGCGCGGAATAGATTGAATACCCGCACGCATGATCTCGCTGAAGTACGCCGCCTCAAACGCCACAAACGTGATGATGGCCGACAGCTCAGCACCAATCGAGCGGCCAATCAAAAACGGGATCAGCAAGAAGAACCACAGAATCACCATCACCAAAGGGATGGAGCGCATGCCGTTCACATACACCACAGCTGGCAGCTCAAGCACCTTGTTACCCGACAAACGCATGAGCGCGAGGATGGTGCCGAACACAATGCCGCCGACGGTGGCGATGATGGTCAGCTCAATGCTGAACAACATACCCTTCAGCACGAACTTGCTGAAGATGTCCCATTCGACAAAAGAAAAATCGAGTGCGCTCATGCTCAGTGCCCCCCGCCCACATTGCCCGCCACCACGAGGCCGGGAATTTGCATGCGGCGCTCGACAAAGGCCATGACACGGTTCACTGCAAAAGCAGACACGGTGTACATCGCAGTGACCACCAAGTACACCTCAATGCCACGCGAGGTTTCTTCTTGCACTTGCATGGCGTACATGGTGAGTTCGGCGATCGACACCGCAAACGCCACCGAAGAGTTTTTGAGCAAGTTCATCGACTCGCTGGTGAGCGGTGGCCAAATGGTGCGAAATGCAATGGGCAACAGCACATAGCGGTAGGTTTGCCAAGTGGTAAAGCCCATGGCCATGGCCGCATAACGCTGACCGCGTGGCATGGCTTGGATACCGGCACGCAGCATCTCGGCAATACGTGAGGAAGTGAAGAAGCCCAAGCCCAACACCACCAACACAAACCCTGGCACTTGTTGCATGGCCGGAAAGACCTTGGGCAACACGAAGTACCAGAGAAAAATTTGGACCAACACGGGGATGTTGCGAAACAGCTCCACCCACGCGTTGGCGAATCTAGCTAACCAAACATTCAAAGACGTATCTTGGGGCAAGGTGCGCAGGATGCCCATGAGGCATCCTGACGCTATTGCCACCACCCAAGCACCGCCCGCTACAGAAAGCGTCCAGCCCCAGGCGTCAAACATCCACTCGAGGTAGGTTCGTCCCCCACCGTCGTCCTGAAGAAAAACCTGCCAATCGAGTGTCATGTTGTGTAGTTTCTGAAATTACTTCTTGGCGTAGGCTTCGACAGGCTTGTCGTTCAAGTTTTTCCAAGCATCCTTGTTGGCTTCGCTGGCCGGCATGCCGAGCTTGATGTTCTTTGGAGGAATCGCTTGTGTGAACCACTTGTCATACAGCTTGGCGAGTTCGCCAGACTTGGCCAAACCAGCGATGGTGTCATCAGCCAATTTCTTGAACGCTGGGTCGTCCTTGCGGAACATGATGGCGATGGGCTCGACGTTCAACACTTCGCCCACGATTTTGAAATCGGCAGGTGCTTTGCTGTTGGCGATGTTGCCAGCCAAGATTTGACCGTCCATCACGAACGCGTCAGCGCGGCCA
>JBEAMY010000055.1:0-2978 GCA_041165725.1 Pseudomonadota bacterium | reverse complement strand
AGCATCCGCACGCCAAACAAGGAAAGACCAAAGCCCTGCGTCCCAGAATTCCACAGTTGTTGCGAACCGCCGTGACGCATGTCCTCGCCTGTGCGCAAGGCATTTCGCTTCACACCCACTTGGTTGGCCCCGATGCGGTGCTGGATTGGCCCGCTTTGTCGACTTCAGAGGCGCAAGCCATCGTGGCCTCCTGGTTGCATAGTCACGCCAAGGCTTGGGATAGTCCCATGCCGGTGTTGTGCGATCTGGCCAGCCATTGGCTCACCCTTTGTCATTCGCCAGCGCTAGACCCCGACGACGCATCAGAACTTGCCCGCAGCAAGGTGACAGAAAGGCTTCAACCTGGCAGTAGGAGCCCCTCATGGGATTTCAAGCGTCATGCGGTGGTTCAACGTCATTTGCCTTCCCCCGAGGTGGCTCTGGCGGCGATTGAAAACTGGGCCCCAGCTTTGTACTTGCCGCTGATCCGGTCTGTTCATGTCACGGTGCACGGCGCCACCAGGCATTGCTGGATTGAGCGGGCCGAAGCGGCACCCGTTCCTGTTCCTGCGCCCACACCTGGAGCCAACGAATGACCGCGGCAACCCAAGACCGATCCCATGTGGTGTGGCAATTGCCCCTTCATGGGCGTCGCCTCATTGAGGCCAGTGCGGGGACCGGCAAGACTTGGACCTTGACCGGCTTGGTGGTGCGATTGGTTTTGGGACTGCGCCAAGTCGATCGCTTTGACGAGGCCGACTGGGATGCGCCTTTGATGCCTCATCAAATTTTGGTGGTGACCTTCACCGAGGCCGCCACCGCCGAACTGCGCGAACGGGTTCATGCCCGCCTCTCCAAAGCGGTTCAGGCCTTCAGCTTGCCACCCATCTCCGACCTTCAACTTGACGACGCCTGGCTCAGTGAATTGAGGAATGCCGTGGCGCGCTCCTCTTGGCCTGCGGCCCAACGTCGCTTGAGTCAAGCCCTCGCTTGCATGGACGAGGCAGCGATCCACACTTTGCACAGTTGGGCGCTCAGGACGCTCAAACGCCATGCCCTCGAATCCGGTCAAGCCTTTGGTGCTTCGCCAGTGCCCCATCCCAAGGCATTGCACCTGCAATCGCTGCGCTCCTTTTGGCGCACCCACCTCACAGCCCTACCCCGCCCGGCCATGAAAGCATGGGTCGATCAGGTGGCGGCCCAACCCGAACATTTGCTCGACCAGATCAAACCCAGATGGGCCGTCCACGAACGAGACCCCGAACACCAATGGGCTCAGACCGACTGGCAAAGTGAGTTGCAAGCCCTGATCGCTTGGTCAGAGCAGGACCACACGCTGGCCCAAGAGGCCCGAGCCGCATTCAGCGAAGAGGCCCTGCAAGCCTTGTCAGAGGCGGTTGAGGCCAGGCAAATTAAAAAATATCAAAAAGGTTGGTTGGCTTCTCGGGTCAAACAACTCAAGCGTTGGCTCGATGGTCACACCATCTTGCAAGACCAGCTTGCATACTGGACCAGGGACTATTTGGCCGAGCGCAATTGGTCCAAAGTGGACGATTGGCCTTTTTTTGCCAAGGTCCAAGCCCATTGGGAAAGCAAAAACCATTTCCCCCAATCCAGCGTGGAAGGCTTGCTGGAATGGACGGCCGAAACGACCTGGCGCGATGTGCAAGCGCGCAAATTGGCGCTGGACCAATTCGAGTTCAACGACTTGCTCAGGCGTTTGCACGCCGCCAGCCATCACCCGGATTCCGGTCCAGGATTTTGTGCTCAGGTGCGACAAGCCTTGCCCGTGGCCTTGGTCGATGAATTCCAAGACACCGATCCTTGGCAATACCAAAGCCTCAATGCCATTTATCCCAAGGACAGCGCGAGTTGTTGGGTGATGATCGGTGACCCCAAGCAGTCGATTTACCGCTTCAGAGGGGCCAACTTGCCTACCTATCGCGAAGCACGCGACACGGCAGCGACCGTCCATTCCCTGAACATGAACTTCAGGTCCACGCCAGCTTTGGTCGATGCCCTCAACCATGTGTTTGCAAACCCCAAGCTGAGCCTGAACCAAACCCATGGGGCCGAGGTCCACGCGGGACGCACCGACCGCGTGGGTTTGAACCAAGGCCAGCATCGTGCAATGACTGTGGTTCAGGCCAAGATCCCGGGAATTGATCACAACACACCGTCTTCTCGGGCGGCCTTTCATGAATTCATGGCACCCTGGGCTGCTCACACCCTGGTCACCCATTTGCAGCAAGGGCTATACAAGCCCAGCCAAGTGGCCGTTCTGGTGCGCGACAAGATTCAAGCCCAAATCGTGGCGCAAGCCCTCGCCGAGCGTGGCGTGAGCAGCGTCTTTTTGTCCGATCGAAACAGCGTGCTCAGCCAACCCTTGGCCCAAGATGTTTGGCGATTGCTGTGCGCCATCGACCAACCTCAGCAACTTCAATTTTTGCGCGCGGCCATGGCCACTCCTTTGTGGGCATTGGCGCCCAATCACTTGGAGGTCTGGCTGGAAGACGATCAACAATTGGAAGCTGCGCAATCGCTTTGCATGGAGCTGCAACAACTCTGGCAACGGCAAGGCGTGCTGGCGGCACTCACCCAGTGGTTGCACGCCAGCGGTGCAGCAGGTCGACTGCTGGCCTCGCCCGAAGGGGATCGCATGATCGCCCAGTTCATCCATCTGGGTGAATGGGTGCAGTCGGTCAGCGCACATGGGGTGAGCCGCAGCAGCACCTTGCGCCGCCTTAGCGATGAGATGCAGTCGCCCAATCCCGACGATGCTTCAGCGCAAGCGAGGCTGCACACCGATGCACCTTGCGTGACCGTGGTGACGGTGCACAAGAGCAAAGGTTTGGAATACGACGTGGTCTTTGTCCCGTTTTTGTCCACCCTCAGTCGCGCAGACCAAAAGAAAAAGAAAAAAGCAAATGCTCATGGTGATGCGCAGTCCGTGGAGCAAGAGGGCGAAGACACCGACGATGCCGAAGATGCGGAGCAGG
>JBEAMY010000054.1:0-5625 GCA_041165725.1 Pseudomonadota bacterium | reverse complement strand
ACCTTGGCGGCGCTCAGCTCCTTGATGCCCGCAATGATGTAACCCACCTCACCAGCCATCAGGCTGGGACGAGACTCGTTGGCCGGTGTGAAAACACCCAACTGACCCGCCTCATAGGTGGCATCGGTCGCCATGAGTCGAATGCGATCGCCCTTGGTGAGAGCGCCATCCACCACGCGCACCAGCATCACCACGCCCACATAAGAATCAAACCAGCTGTCGATGATCATCGCCCGCAAAGGACCGTTGGGGTTGCCTTTGGGGGCAGGTACTTTGTTCACAATCAACTCAAGAATGTCATCCACCCCCATGCCCGTTTTGGCCGAGCAAGGCACGGCGTCGCTGGCATCGATGCCGATGACATCTTCAATTTCGGATTTCGCAGTCTCGGGATCGGCTTGCGGCAAATCCATTTTGTTGAGCACCGGCAAAACCTCCACACCCAGATCGAGTGCGGTGTAGCAATTGGCGACGGTCTGGGCTTCGACGCCCTGACTGGCATCGACAACAAGCAGCGCGCCCTCACAGGCCGAGAGCGATCGGCTGACCTCGTAGGAAAAATCCACGTGTCCGGGCGTGTCGATCAAGTTGAGTTGGTAGGTTTGACCATCTCTGGCGCGATAAGTCAGCGCCGCAGTCTGCGCCTTGATGGTGATGCCACGTTCTTTTTCAATGTCCATGGAATCCAAGACTTGTTCTTGCATCTCGCGGTCACTCAGACCGCCACAGCGCTGGATCAAGCGGTCTGCAAGCGTGGATTTGCCGTGATCAATGTGGGCAATGATGGAAAAATTTCTGATGTGCTTCATCAATGCCATGCAGTAAGTGGTTGAAAACTTTTCGAGTTGGGATAAAAAAGGGCGCGTCGATTGCGACGCGCCCTGAACCAACAATCTATGGCAACTGCGATATGTTGGAGCTTCATTTTAGGGAAATTGGCCTTCCCGTCTATGCCCAAAACAGCTGCTTTGACCCGTTGCGGACCGGCAACGGATGATTTATAAACAGTTTGTCCACAGAAATGGTGGATATCCACATGAACAATATGTGGAAGCGGTGTGGGTGATGCGAATTGCTGACCAAGCGCTCCCACATGGTGAGGAATCATGATTTCTTTATTCATAATCCACTGAAATAATATTTTTTATATTTAAAAAATGCATATCCAAAGACCCCAATCCTTGCTCAGAAAACACCAGCTTGGTGTGAGGAAATCACACCAAGCGGCGAAAAGCTTGCCAAGCAGAAGGATTTGAGTCTGCTGGAAATCATGGTCTAACCAGGGGTTTGATGACGATGTACTGGGCCCATTGACCACGGGCGAAGAGGACGCTGACGGGGCGTTTGAGGTCAAGTTTGCTCAGCGCTTGTTCGAAGGATTGAACATCGCTGATTTCCTGATTTCCAAGAGCAAGGATCACGTCATTGGTCTTGAGACCTGAGCGGATAGCAGACTCTTTGGCAGCGGTGATGAGCACTCCACCTCTGAGTTTGCGCTCACGCAACTGCTCAGGCGTCAAAGAGGTGACCGAAATTCCTAAGGCATCGGCCACAAACTCAGCCACAGCGGGTTTTTTGGCGCTGGCCTCTTCGGTGGGGAATCCAGCCACCGTCAAGGAGAGCTTTCGCTCCTGTCCCTGACGCCAAATCGTGAGCGTTGCTGGCGTACCGGGAGCAAGATTGGCCACAGTGCGCGGCAAATCGTTCATCTTCTCAATGGGTTGGCCATTGAAGGACAAGACGATGTCGCCAGGCCGAAGACCTGCTTGCTCGGCAGGTGACCCAGGTTCAACCATGCGGATCAGTGCGCCTCGTTCGCTGTTGAGCCCCAAGGATTGAGCCACCTCTTTGCCCACTTGATCGATCTGAACACCGATCCGACCACGCTGAACACGGCCCGAAGCCCTGAGTTGATCGCTCACTCTCATGGCCTCGTCGATGGGAATGGCAAAAGAGATGCCCATGAAGCCACCCGAGCGGGAGTAAATCTGGCTGTTGATGCCCACCACTTCGCCGCGCATGTTGATCAAGGGGCCGCCCGAGTTACCAGGGTTGATGGCCACATCGGTCTGAATGAAGGGCAAGAAGTCGCCGGTGTCACGCTGCTTGGCACTGACGATGCCTGCGGTCACTGTGTTGTCGAGACCGAAGGGGGAGCCAATCGCCATCACCCATTCGCCCACTTTGAGTTTGGACACATCGCCAATCTTGACCGAAGGCAAGCCATTGGCGGCGATTTTGACCAAAGCCACATCGGTGCGCTTGTCGAGCCCCACCAAGCGTGCCTTGAATTCACGTTTGTCAGGCAAAGTCACCAGCAGTTCATCCGCACCGTCAACCACATGGGCATTGGTCATGATGAAGCCATCTGGGGTCAACACAAAACCTGAGCCTATGCCTCGGGGGCGCTCTTGGGGTTGAGGCGATTCGGAACGATCCGGCTGTTGGGGCAGCGGAATGCCAAAGAAGCGACGGAAAAACTCCTGCATCTGGGTATCAGGGTCATCGGTGCGTTCGGAGGGATTGACCTTGGTTGCAGTCCGAATGTTGACCACGGAGGGCCCGACCACTTCGACAAGGCGAGTGAAGTCCGGCAAACCCGACACCAAAGCTGGCTGTTGAGAAGACTGAGCATGTGCCAAAGGTGATGCCACAGACAACAACAAGGCCATTGCCCCACAAGCCAACCACGCAGTCGGTCGCAGATTGAGTTGCATGCATGTTCTCCAAAGGACAGAAGTTCCTAGCTTAAAGGAATGGCACTGCCCGTATGCTGATCGTGGATTATTTAAAGGCTTTGAACACCAGTGAGCCATTGGTTCCACCAAAGCCGAAATTGTTTTTGAGCGCATAACGCATGGGCATTTCGCGCGCGGCATTGGCACAGTAGTCCAGATCACATTCCGGATCGGGCTGCTGAAGGTTGATGGTGGGTGGGCAAATCTGGTGATGCAGCGCGAGGACTGTGAAAACGCTCTCAATGCCACCAGCTCCGCCGAGCAAGTGGCCCGTCATGGATTTGGTGGAACTCACCACCACTTTGTGCGCATGCTCACCCAACGCCGCCTTGATGGCCTTGGTTTCATTCACATCACCCAATGGCGTTGAGGTGCCATGGGCGTTGAGGTAATCGATTTGATCGGGGGCAATGCCCGCATTGCGTAGCGCATTCACCATGGCACGGCGGGGACCATCCATGTTGGGGGCAGTCATGTGGCCCGCATCGGCACTCATGCCGTAACCGGTGACCTCAGCGTAAATGCGAGCACCCCGCGCCTGTGCGTGCTCAAGCGACTCCAGCACCATGACACCTGCACCCTCGCCCAGCACAAAGCCATCGCGGTCTTTGTCAAAGGGGCGAGATGCTGCTGCGGGGTCATCGTTGCGTGTGGACAGAGCGCGCATGGCTGCGAATCCGCCAACCCCCAAAGGAGACACTGTGGATTCAGAACCGCCGGCAACCATCACGTCGGCATCGCCGTATTCGATGATGCGCGAGGCTTCACCAATGCTGTGCAAACCGGTGGTGCATGCCGTCACCACCGCCAGGTTGGGACCTTTGAAGCCACAACGCATGGACACATGACCCGAGATCATGTTGATGATGGAGGCAGGAACGAAAAATGGGGAAATGCGACGGGGACCTCGGGCGGTCAACTCACCGTGCATGTTTTCAATGAGGGGCAAGCCGCCGATCCCGGAACCGACCAAGCAACCGATGCGCTCAGCCAAGTCTTCACTCAAAGCGTCACCGGTGGGCAAGCCTGAATCCTTGACCGCCTGCAAGGAAGCCACCAGACCGAAATGGATGAAGGCATCCATGGTGCGGGCTTCCTTGGGGGAAATATAAGCATCCAGGTCGAGTCCTTTGACCTCACCTGCAAACTTGCAAGCGAAATCAGTGGCATCGAATTTGGTGATGCTGGCTATGCCAGAACGACCCGCCAGGATGTTGCCCCAGGACTCCTCAACGGTGTTACCAACGGGGCTGACGCATCCCAGGCCAGTCACGACAACGCGACGACGGCTCATGTGCGATCAAAAATCAGGACTTCTGATGCGCCAGCGCGTAATCGATGGCGTTTTGGACCGTGGTGATCTTCTCCGCATCTTCATCGGGGATTTCGATGCCGAATTCATCTTCAAGCGCCATCACCAGTTCAACCGTGTCGAGCGAGTCGGCACCGAGGTCGGCCACAAAGGCTTTTTCGTTGGTGACTTGTGACTCTTCCACGCCGAGCTGCTCAGCAATGATTTTTTTGACACGTGACTCAATATCGCTCATGGTGTTCCCAAAGGGTGTTTAACAGACTCGACATTCTATCCGCGCGAGCCAAGCGGCTGATTCGGGTTTGACCGAACCATCAACCCATCCACATCCCGCCGTTGACATGCAGTTCCTGACCAGTGACATAGCCAGCTTGCGCAAGAAAAACAACAGCTTGCGCCACATCTTCGGGGCTTCCCAGCGCGCCCAGCGGAATTTGACCCAACATGGCTTCACGCTGTGCATCGCTGAGCACCGCAGTCATGTCGGTGGCAATGAAACCGGGCGAAACGCAATTGACCGTGATGCCACGGCTTCCCAGTTCGCGGGCCAAAGACCGGGTCATGCCCACCACGCCCGCCTTGGCCGCCGCATAGTTGGCCTGACCGGGATTTCCAGCTCGTCCCACCACACTGGTGATGTTGATGATGCGCCCTTGCCTTTGCTTGACCATGGGACGAATGGCGAGTCGCGACAAGCGAAAGACCGAGCTCAGGTTGGTGTCGAGCACATCAGACCAATCGTCGTCCTTCATGCGCATCGCCAGGGTATCGCGGGTGATGCCTGCGTTGTTGACGAGTATGTGAAGGCCACCAGCAGATTTCACGATTTCATCCACCAAGTGCTCACAAGCCTGGACATCGTTCACATCCAGCTTCACACCTTTGGAGCCTGCAAAACCAGACAAAGCTGAAGAAATGGTTTGCGCGCCGGCATCCGAAGTGGCGGTCCCGATCACGGTGGCCCCTGCTTGTGCAAGCTGTTGGGCGATGGCCGCGCCGATGCCGCGGGTGGCTCCGGTCACGAGGGCAATTTGTCCTTTCAAAGCACTCATGCTTTGGCCTCCTGAATGGCGTTGTGAGCTTGGCTCAAGCTGGCAGGATCAAAAACGGGAAAAGCCGGGACATCAGGAAGGATGCGTTTGGCCATCCCAGTGAGCACTTTGCCAGGGCCACTTTCGATCAATTGAGTTGCCCCCAATGCATGCAGGGCACGCATGCCGTCAACCCAACGCACAGGGCCATAAGCTTGGCGATAGAGCGCTTCGCGGATGGCATCGGGTTCTTCAAGAACCACGGCGTCGATGTTGTTGACAACGGCAAATTTTGGTTTGGAAATTGCCACGCCGCTCAGTCGCTCACGAAGTCGCTCAGCTGCGGGTTTCATCAGGCTGGAGTGAAAAGGCGCAGAGACTGGCAAGGGCAAAACTCGCTTGGCCCCGGCTGCCTTGAGTGCAGCACCTGCCGCTTCCACACCGGTTTGGTGTCCTGCAATCACGGTTTGCATGGGGTCGTTGAAATTGACCGCCTCCACCACCGCATGCGGCGAGGTGTGCTGACGACAGATGTCTGCCACTT
>JBEAMY010000053.1:0-2918 GCA_041165725.1 Pseudomonadota bacterium | reverse complement strand
AACTTAGACGACAAAATCGTCGTGATCGCCGCCGTCAGCGTCGTCTTGCCATGATCCACGTGACCAATCGTGCCCACGTTCACGTGCGGCTTGGTCCGCTCAAACTTGCCTTTTGCCATTTCAATCTCCAAAGAACATTCCGCTGGTTGTTAACGTCTGCATGCAACTGCTGGATCGATTTGCGCGGTTTCAAATCGGCGTCACATCGCAGACGGGCCAGGGTTTGGACCCCGGCGGGAAAAATCACTTGGCGCGAGCTGCAACGATGGCTTCAGCCACGTTCTTGGGTGCTTCGCTGTAGTGCTTGAATTCCATGGTGTAGGTGGCACGACCCTGGCTCATCGAGCGCAGGATGGTGGAGTAACCAAACATCTCTGACAGAGGAACTTCAGCCTTGATGGCTTTGCCGCCGCCAGGCATGTCGTCCATGCCTTGAACCATGCCACGGCGTGAGGACAAGTCGCCCATCACGCTGCCGGCGTAGTCTTCAGGGGTTTCCACTTCAACGGCCATCATGGGCTCAAGAATCACTGGGCTGGCCTTGCGGCAGCCTTCTTTGAATCCAAAGATGGCAGCCATCTTGAAAGCCTGTTCGGACGAGTCCACATCGTGGTAGGAGCCAAAGTGCAGGGTGACTTTGACGTCCACCACCGGGTAGCCGGCCAATACACCAGAGTTCAATGCCTCGAGCACGCCTTTTTCAACGGCAGGAATGTATTCACGGGGAACCACACCGCCCTTGATGGCATCCACAAATTCAAAGCCCTTGCCAGCCTCGTTGGGTTCGATCTTGAACACCACGTGACCGTACTGACCCTTACCGCCAGACTGGCGAACAAATTTACCTTCGGAATCTTCCACCACACGGCGGATGGTTTCGCGATAGGCCACCTGAGGCTTGCCCACGTTGGCTTCGACGCCAAATTCGCGCTTCATGCGGTCAACAATGATTTCAAGGTGCAACTCACCCATACCGCCAATGATGGTTTGGCCGGATTCTTCGTCGGTCTGAACGCGGAAAGAGGGATCTTCAGCAGCCAGTCGAGAAAGGGCAATGCCCATTTTTTCTTGATCGGCTTTGGACTTGGGTTCAACGGCCTGACGGATCACGGGTTCGGGGAACACCATGCGCTCAAGCGTCACGACGGCATCGGGATCACACAAGGTTTCACCAGTGGTCACATCTTTCAAACCCACACAAGCAGCGATGTCGCCAGCACGGATCTCGTCGATTTCTTCGCGGTTATTGGCGTGCATCTGAACGATACGTCCAATGCGCTCCTTGCGGCCACGAACAGAGTTGTAAACCGTATCACCCTTGGAGAGCACGCCAGAGTAGACGCGCACAAAGGTGAGCTGACCCACAAAAGGATCGGTCATCAATTTGAATGCCAAGGCAGAGAACTTCTCAGCGTCTTCAGGTTTGCGCGTCGTGGGTTTCTCGTCCTCATCGGTACCTGCAACGGGAGGAATATCTACCGGAGAAGGGAGCAATTCAATCACGGCATCCAGCATTCGCTGAACACCCTTGTTTTTAAAGGCGGTGCCACACAACATGGGCTGAATTTCGTTGGCCAGAGTGCGCAAACGCAAGCCCAAGGTGATTTCGTCTTCCGTGAGATCGCCCTCTTCGAGGTATTTGTTCATCAACTCTTCGCTGGCCTCGGCAGCAGCTTCGAGCATTTGCTCGCGCCACTTCTTGGCCTCTTCGAGCAAATCGGCAGGAATTTCTTCGAAATTGAACTTCATGCCTTGAGACTCTTCGTCCCAAATGATGGCCTTCATCTTGCGAAGATCAACCACGCCCTTGAAATTGTCTTCAGCGCCAATGGGGATGACCACCGGAACAGGGTTGGCCTTGAGGCGGGTCTTCATCTGCTCGACGACTTTGAAGAAGTTGGCACCGGTGCGGTCCATCTTGTTCACAAAAGCCAGACGGGGCACTTTGTACTTGTTGGCCTGGCGCCAAACGGTTTCAGATTGGGGCTGAACGCCACCCACCGCGCAGTAAACCATGCAAGCGCCATCGAGCACGCGCATGGAACGCTCCACCTCGATGGTGAAGTCC
Source organism: Pseudomonadota bacterium (assembly GCA_041165725.1). Taxonomy (GTDB): domain Bacteria; phylum Pseudomonadota; class Gammaproteobacteria; order Burkholderiales; family Burkholderiaceae_C; genus Limnohabitans. Next base: position 850 of record JBEAMY010000053.1, on the reverse strand, counting down.
ACGTGGCCCGGGGTATCAATGATGTTGATGCGGTGCTCGGGGAATTGCATTTCCATGCCCTTCCAAAAGCAAGTGGTGGCCGCAGAGGTGATGGTGATGCCACGCTCTTGTTCTTGCTCCATCCAGTCCATGGTGGCGGCGCCATCGTGCACCTCACCGATTTTGTGGTTCACACCGGTGTAATAAAGAATGCGTTCGGTGGTGGTGGTTTTGCCAGCATCGATGTGGGCAGAAATGCCAATGTTGCGATAACGCTCAATCGGAGTCTTGCGAGCCATTTGATTTACCTACTGAAAGTGAGGCTCGGGGCGAGCAAGGCGCACAACAGTGCGCCGACAACCGGCCCCGGGCAATTTAGAAACGGAAGTGAGAGAAAGCCTTGTTGGCTTCGGCCATGCGGTGAACTTCGTCACGCTTTTTCATGGCGCCGCCACGGCCTTCTGAGGCCTCCAGCAGCTCGTTGGCCAAACGAAGGGCCATGGATTTTTCGCTGCGCTTGCGGGCGGCTTCTTTGATCCAACGCATGGACAAAGCCAGGCGACGAACCGGGCGCACCTCAACGGGGACCTGGTAGTTGGCACCACCCACGCGGCGGGATTTGACTTCCACCATGGGCTTGACGTTGTTGATGGCGGTGGTGAAGAGTTCCAGGGGATCTTTACCGGACTTGGACTCGATTTGCTCGAGCGCGCCGTAAATGATGCGCTCAGCGACGGCTTTTTTGCCGCCCTCCATGATCACGTTCATGAACTTGGAGAGTTCCACGTTCCCATACTTGGGATCGGGCAGTATTTCTGTTTTTGTGACTTCTGTACTACTTTGAATTTTTTCAATTTATTTTTTCTTTTGT
>JBEAMY010000052.1:0-7014 GCA_041165725.1 Pseudomonadota bacterium | reverse complement strand
AACTTAGACGACAAAATCGTCGTGATCGCCGCCGTCAGCGTCGTCTTGCCATGATCCACGTGACCAATCGTGCCCACGTTCACGTGCGGCTTGGTCCGCTCAAACTTGCCTTTTGCCATTTGCTTCGACTCCGAAAGAAATCAATGTTCACGGCGCTATGCGCCAATCCAAAAATGGTGCCCATGGCGGGAATCGGACCCGCGACCTCTCCCTTACCAAGGGAGTGCTCTACCACTGAGCCACATGGGCGAAATTCAACTCAAACACAAGACAGCCTGGAGCGGGAGACGGGAATCGAACCCGCGTCATTAGCTTGGAAGGCTAAGGTTCTACCATTGAACTACTCCCGCATCGGTCACATGAACCCATTTGGAACTCATTTGAACCCATTTGGATGCAGTTCACCTCAACGCACGTCGTCCATCTTGCGTTCATCGCTGGTGGAGGAGGCTGGATTCGAACCAGCGTAGGCGTAAGCCAACAGATTTACAGTCTGCCCCCTTTAGCCACTCGGGCACCCCTCCGGCGAACCATCGACTATAACAGATTGCAACTCACTTTAGCCAGAAAACCCCTTAATCTAAGGCCCAGACCCAAGGCACACCCTGCTCAAGCAACCACTCACGGGCCAAACTAAAGTGGTCACAGCCTATAAAGGGAACCGGCGGACGTCGGGCCGATAAAGGCGAGGGGTGATTGGCCTTCAAGACCAACCTGGGAAGCCGAGGTTCGGGGTTTTGCGAGGCCAATTCATCCACGATGCGGTGGGCATGCCCACCCCAAGCCAGACAAACCAAAGGCGCCTTGGACCCCCAAACCGCCGCCAGAATCGCATGCGTGAGCGAGTCCCAACCCCATTTGGCGTGACTGGCCGCCTGAGCTTGCGCCACAGTCCATGTGGTGTTGAGCAACAAAACACCACGCTTGGCCCAGGCGGTCAAATCGCCATGATCGGGCCATTGAAGGTTTTCGGTGCGCTGGCTTTCAGCCCGGATGTTCCTCAAAGAGGGTGGGATGGCAACCCCACGCTGAACCGAAAAAGCCAGTCCATGCGCCTGGCCAGGGCCGTGGTAGGGGTCTTGACCCAGGATCACGATGCGCACGGCGGACAAATCGGTCAGGGCCAAGGCTTGCCAAGGCACGGGCGGATAAATCGTTTCGCCCGCCTCCAATGCCGCTTGAATTTGGGAGGCCAGACCTTGGGCCTGAGCACCCTTGGCCCAAGAAGTCCAGGTGTCGCGCCAACCCGCACCAATTTCTGGCGGATTGCGCCATTTGGCCCAGGTGGTCGCCGTGAGCCGATCCGGGGCTTCGGTCGCCGCCGAGCCAGACACGTCAAACAAAGAGGTCTGAGACACCTGAGGCTCCCGGGGCATGCGCCGCTTCAGCCGCCAAAGAGATCGGCGAGCGCCAGACCGGGCTCTTTGGCGCGCATGAAGGCCTCGCCAACCAAGAAAGCGTGAACCTCGGCCGATCGCATGCGATTGACATCTTCTTTCGTCAAAATCCCGCTTTCAGTGATCAAAAGTCGGCTTTTTGGCACATCTGACATCAAGTCCAAAGTGGTTTGAAGGCTCACTTCAAAGCTGCGCAGATTGCGGTTGTTGACTCCGATCAGGGGCGTTTTGAGTTTGAGGGCCCGCTGCATCTCTTCACGGTCATGAACCTCTACCAATACGGCCATGCCCAAGCTGTGGGCCAAGGCTTCCAATTCGGCCATGCGCGCATCGTCCAAGCATGCGACGATGAGCAAGATGCAGTCTGCGCCAATCGCCCGGGCTTCATAGACCTGATAGGGGTCAATCATGAAATCCTTGCGCAAAACTGGCAGATCACAACTGGCACGCGCCTGTTTGAGGAAATCGTTGCAACCCTGAAAGAAGGACTGGTCCGTCAGAACCGATAAACAGGCAGCGCTGATGACGCCATTGCCTTGCGCGTAGCTTTGCGCGATATCGGCTGGCACAAAATCCTCGCGCAAAACGCCTTTGGATGGGCTGGCTTTTTTGATTTCCGCGATCACCGCTGGTTGACCCGCCGCCATCTTGGTCCTCAAAGCCCCTTCGAAATCACGGGTCAGCACGCGACTTTCGGCATCGGCGCGCATGGCGGCCAAGGATTTCTTTTTCAAGCCAGCGGCCACTTCGTCGCGTTTGACCGCCACGATTTTGTTGAGGATGTCGCTCATGCGCCCTCCCTTTGTGTGAAGGCCACGAATTGGGCCAATTTGGCCTGAGCGGCGCCGCTTTGCAGCGCCTCGCTTGCACGCGCAATGCCTTCTTCGATGCGGGTCACCACGTTGGCCGCGTAAAGGGCTGCGCCCGCATTGAGCAACACCGTGTCACGCGGCGCACCGGCCTCATTGTTGAGCACCGAGCGCAACATCGCCACAGACTCTTGCGGCGTTTCAACCCTCAAGGCCCGATTGCTGGCCATGGTCATGCCAAAGTCCTCGGGATGGATTTCGTACTCGCGGATCACGCCATCCTTGAGCTCGCCCACCAAAGTCGAAGCGCCCAAACTGATCTCATCCATGCCATCGCGCCCATACACGACCAGCGCATGCTGAGCGCCAAGGCGCTCCAGCGCACGGACCTGAATGCCGACCAAATCGGGGTGAAACACCCCCATCAGGATATTGGGTGCGCTGGCTGGATTGGTGAGCGGGCCCAGGATATTGAACATGGTGCGAACACCGAGTTCTTTGCGCACAGGCGCCACATTTTTCATGGCTGGATGGTGGTTGGGCGCGAACATGAAGCCAATTCCTGTTTCCTGCAAACAAGCCGCAATGCGCTCAGGCGAGAGGTTGATGTGGGCACCCAAAGCCTCGAGCACATCGGCGCTGCCCGACTTGCTGCTCACGCTTCGCCCACCGTGCTTGGCCGTCTTAGCCCCAGCAGCCGCGGCAACAAACATGGAGCACGTTGAAATGTTGAAAGTGTGCGAGCCATCACCGCCAGTGCCCACGATGTCGACCAAATTGCGGGCATCGGCCACATTCACTTTGGTGGAGAACTCGCGCATCACTTGGGCCGCCGCCGTGATCTCGCCAATGGTTTCTTTTTTAACGCGCAAGCCAGTGATGATGGCCGCTGTCATCACGGGCGACATTTCGCCCCGCATGATCATCCGCATGAGGTGCAGCATCTCGTCGTGAAAAATCTCTCGATGCTCGATGACGCGTTGAAGCGCTTCTTGTGGGGTCAGGGTAATGTTGTGAGGCATGAGGTTCAATCCAAAAAGTTTTTGAGCAAGGCATGACCATGCTCAGTCAGGATAGATTCGGGGTGAAACTGAACACCCTCGATGTCGAGCTCAGTGTGGCGCACGCCCATGATTTCGCCATCGTCGGTCCAAGCCGTGACCTTGAGACAACCGGGGCAAGTATCGCGTTCGATCGCCAGCGAGTGATAGCGATTCACCGTGAACTGCCTGGGCAAGCCTGAGAAAACGCCTTCTTGCGTGGTGCTGATGACACTGGTTTTGCCATGCATTTGGGCTTGCGCCCGAACAATGCGGCCACCAAACGCAGCGCCTATGCTTTGGTGACCCAAGCAAACACCCAAGATGGGAATTTGGCCAGCAAAGTGCTGGATGGCCGCCACTGAAATGCCCGCCTCGTTGGGCGAACACGGGCCGGGCGAAATCACCAATCGGTCGGGCGCACGCGCGGCAATGCCTTCCAGAGTGATTTCATCGTTGCGAAACACTTCGACCTCAGCGCCCAGCTCGCCCAAATATTGAACGATGTTGAAGGTGAACGAATCGTAGTTGTCGACCATGAGGAGTTTGATTGCTTTGGTCATGGTCATCACTCCAGTCCTTCTTCCACCAACTCACTGGCGCGCAGCAACGCCCGCGCCTTGTGCTCGGTTTCGCGCCATTCCATCTCGGGAACGCTGTCGGCCACCACACCAGCTGCCGCTTGCACATGGAGCAATTGGTCTTTGATCACGGCGGTTCGAATTGCAATCGCCACATCCATGTCGCCAGCAAAACTGATGTAACCACAAGCACCGCCGTAAATGCCGCGCTTGACGGGCTCGAGTTGATCGATCAATTCCATGGCATGCACCTTGGGCGCACCAGTGAGCGTTCCTGCCGGGAAAGTGGCCTTGAGCACATCCATGTTGCTCATGCCGTCGAGCAAAAGCCCTTCGACATTGCTGACGATGTGCATCACATGGCTATAGCGTTCGACCACAAAAGCCTCGGACACCTTGACCGATCCGATCTTGGCGATGCGACCAATGTCGTTGCGGGCCAAATCAATCAGCATGACGTGTTCAGCGCGCTCTTTGGGGTCTGCCAGCAGTTCGGCCTCGGTGGCTTTGTCTTGTTCGGGCGTCGCGCCACGCGGACGGGTGCCAGCCAAAGGGCGGATGGTGACTTTTTGCCCTTCAGGGGTGTGCTCTTGGCGAACCAAGATCTCTGGGCTTGCCCCCACCACATGAAAGTCCCCGAAGTTGTAGAAATACATGTAAGGGCTGGGATTGAGTGAGCGCAATGCCCGATAAAGCGACAAAGGGCTTTCGGTGTAACGCTTCTTGATGCGCTGGCCCACTTGCACTTGCATGAAGTCGCCGTCTGCAATCAATGCTTTGGCGCGCTCAACGGCTGCGAGGTAATCGGCCTTGGCGTAATCGCGCTCTGCAGGATAAGACTGAGTGGGCTTGACCACAGGCGCACTCACCGAATACTTCAACAGCTCTTTGAGCTCGCGCAATCGGCGCTTGGCGTGGGCATAGGCTTCGCTTTGCGAGGGGTCTGCGTAAACGATCAAATACAACTTACCCGACAAGTTGTCGATCACCGCCAACTCTTCGCACTGCAAGAGCAAGATGTCTGGCGTGCCCAAGGTGTCGGGCGGGCAAGTTTTCTCCAGCTTTTTTTCGATGTAGCGAACCGCGTCATAACCGAAATAGCCCGCCAGCCCACCGCAAAACCGTGGCAGACCTGGGCGCAAGGCGACCTTGAAGCGCTGCTGGTAGCTCGCGATGAAATCAAGCGGATTGCCGCTGGAGGTCTCCACCACCACCCCATCGCGAACCACCTCGGTCTTGGCCTGATCGCCAAAGCCACTGGCCCTGACCAAGGTTCGCGCGGGCAAGCCGATGAAGCTGTACCGACCAAAGCGTTCGCCACCTACGACGGATTCGAGCAAAAAACTGTGCCGGCCATCGTCTTTGGTGTGGGCCAATTTGAGATAAAGCGAGAGCGGCGTTTCGAGATCGGCAAAGGCTTCCAGCATCAAAGGGATGCGGTTGTAGCCCTGTCCTGCAAGGCTTTTGAATTCCAGTTCGGTGATCATGGGGATGCTTTCATGGGCTTTGCGCCTAGGCCGACTGAGCCATGGGCTGCAAAAAGATTCAGACGAGCCCGCTGGGGGCAAGAGCGACAGGCAGGCTGCCGACGAACAAGGCGAATCAGACTGGCTGACGCCAGGGCCAAGCTCCCCGATCCTCACGGTGGGTGAAGACCGGCGCAAGTGCTGCGCTAGTGGGGTAATGAATGCTCAACATGATGGACAAAGTGTAGCAAAGCTGGTCGTCAGGTCTTTCAGCCCAGTGCAGCCCGCATGGCGTCGATCACCACTTTGTAATCAGGCTTGCCAAAAATAGCGCTTCCAGCCACAAAGGTGTCGGCCCCGGCATCGGCCACACGGCGGATGTTGTCGGCCTTGATGCCGCCATCGACTTCAAGGCGTATGGCCTTGCCAGAGGCTTGGATGCGGTGACGCGCCTCTTCGATCTTGCGCAATGCGCTTTCAATGAAGCTTTGCCCGCCAAATCCGGGGTTGACGCTCATGATGAGGATGAGGTCAATGTCTTCGATCACCCAATCCAGAACCGTGAGGGGTTCGGCAGGGTTAAAGACCAAGCCCACTTGGCAGCCAGCTGCACGCACCGCTTGAATGCTGCGATGCACATGAGGGGATGCATCGGGGTGAAAGCTGATGAGGTCTGCGCCGGCTTGGGCAAACGAGGCGGCCAGGGCATCCACCGGGCTCACCATCAGGTGAACATCGATGGGCACAGGCCGACCCGATGCGGTTTTGGCATGGGGCTTGATGGCCTGACACACCATGGGGCCCACGGTGAGGTTGGGCACATAGTGGTTGTCCATCACATCAAAATGAATCCAATCGGCCCCAGCTGCAATCACTTGGCGAACCTCTTCGCCCAAGCGGGCAAAGTCGGCAGAAAGAATGGATGGGGCGATGAAATGGGGATTTGCGGTTGGGGTGCTCATGCGCATGATTATGGTGTGAGAATGACTGCATCCCCTTGATCCACTGCATTCCCACGCCCCATGTCCAAGGCTGAACTCCGCGTAGAAGTGATCTGCCGCCATGTGCCCCATGCCGAGTCTGACGATGAGGCGTTGTTTGTCTTCGAATACACCATCACCATCCGCAACGTGGGCGAAGTGCCCGCGCAAGTCATTGCGCGCACCTGGCACATCAACGATGCCAATGGCGTTCATGAAAAAGTCCGTGGCTTGGGCGTGGTGGGACACCAACCCCTGATTCAACCCGGTCAGGCTTTCGAATACAGCAGCGGCACACGCCTGAGAACATCCACAGGCACCATGCATGGCCGCTACCTGTGCGTCACCTTAGAAGGTGAGCCCTTCGAAGTGGACATCCCCATGTTCGTGCTTGACGGGCTCAGCGACAGCGCCTCGCGTCGCTTGCATTGATTCGCTCTGCATTCATGGGCGAGTTCGACCTCATCGACCGATTCTTCAAGCGGCCAGCAAGGCGGGCCAGCCTGGGCATGGGCGACGACTGCGCTGTGATGAAGCCACCTTCGGACATGGAGCTGGCGATTTCCACCGACTTGTTGGTTGAAGGACGTCACTTTCTGAGCACCGTCGACCCCTTTCGTCTGGGTCACAAGGCCTTGGCCGTCAACCTCAGCGACTTGGCCGCCTGTGGGGCCATGCCCTGGGGATTCACTTTGAGCCTGTCTTTGCCCAAAGCCGACGAGCGCTGGCTTGCTGGTTTTT
>JBEAMY010000051.1:0-15623 GCA_041165725.1 Pseudomonadota bacterium | reverse complement strand
CACTTGCTGGCCATGCGCCACAACTGGGCCTCATTTAGGCATTCGACGCGCATCTTGCTCAGGCATGCCATGGACCGCTTGCGACATCAGCGAGGCACGCGTTGGGTCATGGGCAATGCATTGATTGGACGCTTGCTGCATTCGCTCATGGCACATGAGCGGGTGACCTTGGTCATGGGCACGGAAGTCACCGCGCTGGACCAGGTGGGGCAGCATGACCAACAAACCGGAGCCCACAGACTGACTTTGCGCTCGGCCCAAGGCGACGATGGTCAAGCGCCAGCTCAAGTCGTTCAAGTGTTGGCCCTCAAGGCCGTGATGTCGGCCACGGGTGGCTTCAATCGTCACGCCCAACGGCGGGCGCAACTCTTGGGCGATGTGCCCATGGACTGGTGTCCAGGTGCGCCCGGTCACACGGGCCGATTTCACGATGTGATTGACCAAACGGGAGCGCGCTACGGACAAGGCGCGGCCTCGCATGCGTTTTGGGCCCCCGTATCCTTGCGCGATCGCCCCGATGGCTCGCAAGCGGTCTTCCCTCACTTTGTGATGGACCGCGCCAAGCCCGGCACGCTGGTGGTCGATGGGGAAGGGCGCCGCTTCCTCAACGAAAGCACCTCATATCACCGCTTTGGCCTCGCCATGCGCGCCGCCCAAACCGACAGGCCCAGCATCCCTGCCTTCTTGTTGGCCGATGCAAGAGCGCTCAAAGCCTATGGCCTTGGCATGGTCAGGCCCGGTGGCCATGGCTTGCAAGCCTTCATCGAGGACGACTACTTGATTCAGGCCGCCAGCTTGGATGACCTTGCCAGGCAGTTGCAAATCGACCCGAATGTCTTGCGCGAAACCGTTAGGCGCTTCAACGAGCTGGCCAAGACCGGTCAGGACAGCGATTTCCACAGAGGAGAAACGGCCTACCAACAAAATTTGGGCGATGCGAATTGGACTGGCCCCAACCCCTGTCTGGGTGAAATTGGACAAGCCCCGTTTTATGCCGTTCGTCTATATCCTGGCGACATTGGATCGGCCACGGCGTGGGCCACCAACGCCCATGCGCAAATGCTCGATGCGGCGGGTCAGCCCATCGCGGGCCTGTATGCATTGGGCAACGACATGCACTCCATCATGGGCGGTGTCTATCCTGCGCCAGGCATCACCATAGGGCCGGGCATGGTGTTTGCCTATTTGGCGGTTCGGCACGCGATGAGCGGTCAATCCGTTTGACGGGGATCAGACGCACAGCGGATTGCGCGCGTCTGAACGAGTTGGCAGGGCACCACGGCCCATTGGCCCTCAGGCCATGAGGTAAAACACCGCCATGAACACGCAACACCCCCATTCGCAGTCACGGGGTCGCTGGGTAGACCATGCGTACCGCCTTCTCTTTGACCCCAATCATCGCCATGGCTATGCCGTGCGTTTCGAGAACTTCATCGCTTGGGTCATCATCTTCAGCGTCGTGGCGATCTTTGCCGAGCACGTTGAAGCCATTCACCTTGCTCATGCCGATTTGCTCCAACGCATCGACCTGGTCTGCGTGGTCATCTTCAGTGTGGAGTACCTTTTGCGCGTCTGGGTTGCCCCAGTGCGACCCGAATACCAAGGCAAATCGTTTGCACGCTTGCGCTACATGGCCAGCCCTTATGCGCTCATTGACTTCATTGCCATCTTCCCTTTCTACCTGACCGCGCTGGTGGGCGTGGACCTCGCCACCTTGCAATTGCTGCGATTGGTTCGCTTGCTGCGTATCCTCAAGCTCACCCGCAACGTCGTCCCGGCGTGGCGCGAATTCCAAGCCCTCAACGAGGGGCGCAGTTTCAGAGCCAAGCTCTATGCGCTGATGGAGCCCACGGGTCACTCTGGTCAATTGCGCATCTATGTCGACAACTTCATCGTGTTTTGGGTCTTGTTGTCCATCGTTTGCGTGGTGCTCGAGTCGGTGGAGTCGGTTCACAAGGTGTTGTCATTGCAATTCATCTTGATCGACACAGTGGCCTTTGGCATCTTCACGGTGGAGTACCTGATTCGCCTCTACACCGCCCCCGAGAACCCCCGCTTCAAGCGTGCCTTCGCGCCTCATGCGGCCTATGCATTCAGCCCGCAAGCCATCATCGATTTGCTGGCCATCTTGCCCTTCTTGTTGGAGGTGGTCTGGCCCAACCAAGTCGATTTGCGTTTCTTGCGGGTCTTCCGCTTGGCTCGTTTGCTGAAACTGACCCGATACACCACGGCAACCGTCACGCTCTACAAAGTGCTCAGGCGCGAGTGGCAAGTGATCTTTGCCTCGGTCTTCATCATGCTCTTGCTCATCGTGCTGGCCGCCAGCATGGGTTACTTGCTGGAGCACGAATCACAACCCGACAAGTTTGAAAACATCCCTCAAGCGATTTACTGGGCCGTCATCACTTTGGCGTCTGTGGGTTATGGCGACATCTCGCCTGTCACGCCATGGGGCAGAACGCTCACAGTGATCTTGTCCTTGGTGGGGGTGGGCATTTTTGCCATCCCCGCAGGTTTGCTGGCGTCTGCGTTCACCGACCAGTTGCGCATCGACCGGGACGAATTCAAGCGCCAGTTGCTCGAAGACCTACAAGCGGGTGACAACCTGCCCACGCGCAAAGCTGCGATTGCCGAAGAGGCCGAGCGCTTGCATTTGTCGGCAGAGGACATCCGGCGACTTCAAAAGGAGGCACAGGCCGAATTCGACCAGCGCCAGCGCGAACAAGCCCAAGGCGGATTGCTGGTGATCGACCCTCAAAAGCACCCACAGTTGCTGGTTCAGCAAGCTTCGGTCTTGTGTCATCAGCTCGACTTGTTGGCCCCGCACATCCTGGCTGCATCCAGCGCCGATGCGAATGCAGCGCAGGGTCATGGGCACGCCCACGCCATGTCCAATGACCGTCACCCTAAACTTGATGATGTGTTGGCTGTGCTCAGAAAGCATCAGGGCTAAGCCAAAAACCTTGGACCTCAACGGAACCGCACAAGCATGGACACCCTGACCCTCACCCGACCCGACGATTGGCATTTGCATGTGCGCGATGGCGCAGCCTTGCATGCGGTGGTGCCCCACACCAGCGCCCAATTCGGGCGCGCCATCATCATGCCCAACCTCAAGCCGCCGGTGACCACCACCGAGTTGGCGCTGGCCTATCGCGACCGCATCCGCGCAGCAGTACCTGCTGGTCATCGCTTTGAGCCATTGATGACGCTTTACCTGACCGACAAAACGCCAGCTTCGGAAATCGCCAAAGCCAAAGCGGCCGGCGTGGTGGCTTTGAAGCTCTATCCGGCTGGAGCTACCACCAACAGTGATTCAGGCGTGACCGATCTGACTCATGTTCGCGCCACGCTTGAAGCCATGCAACGCGAAGGCCTGTTGTTGCTCATTCATGCCGAGGTCACTGACCCTGGTGTGGATGTGTTTGACCGTGAGGCGGTGTTCATTGACCGCCATTTGCTGGGTTTGCGCCGAGACTTTCCCGAGCTCAAGATCGTGGTCGAACACATCACCACCCGTGAAGCTGCGCAATATGTGGAGTCGGCCGATCGCTTCACGGCTGCCACGCTCACGGCGCACCACTTGCTTTTCAACCGCAATGCACTCTTCACGGGGGGCATGCGTCCCGATTACTACTGCTTGCCCGTGCTCAAACGCGAGGTCCACCGTTTGGAATTGATGCGTGTGGCCACCAGTGGCAACCCACGGTTCTTCTTGGGCACCGACAGCGCACCCCATCCCAGCCACTTGAAGGCCCATGCCCTGGCGTGTGCAGGTTGTTACACCGCCTTGAGCGCCATGCCGCTATATGCGCAGGCTTTTGAACAAGCCGGTGCGCTTGATCGCCTCGAAGCCTTTGCCAGCTTTCACGGTGCGGACTTTTACGGCCTGCCCCGCAACACCGACACGATCAGCCTCAAGCGCGAAGTCTGGACCTTGCCCCAGACCCTGAGTTTTGGCGATGGCCAGCTCACGCCTTTGTGTGCGGGCGAGCAACTGTCGTGGCAGTTGGCGGCTTGAAGCCCACGGCGCAGAACGACTGGCTTTCGCATCCTGGCTTGGACAGCTGGCGCAGCTGGGCCCAAACTGTTGAGGCGGATCGCGCAAGCGGCATGTCCATGGCCAAGGCGCTGAATCGACTCGCAGGCAGCTTGCCTGAACGGTCATCTTTAACTTCGTCAGCCTTGGTTGCAACGGCAACTTCTCGCGGTCTACCCCGTTTTGTGCCTCACACCGAAATGCCCGAAGGCATGGCCTATGAGGCCTTCATCCACAACGAGTGTGCCGTGCCCACGCGGGAGAACTGGCACGATGGCTTCAACGCCTTGTGCTGGATGCGCATGCCCGCGCTCAAATGGCACTTCAACCAATTGCAAGCCCAGGTGATTGCGCGCGACGGCATTCAGGCTCGGCGCGGACCTGTGCGAGACGCCATCACCGTGTTCGATGAAAACGGTGCGTTCCTGCAGGCTTCAGATGAGTTGTGGGCGGCCATCGTTGCGCGCGACTGGGAGCGCGCTTTTGTCGGCTTGCGTGCGCATTGGTCACCATGCCGATGGTTGGTCGCGGGCCACGCCTTGCTCGACAACCTGACTCGCCCTTTCAAGGGCATCACCGCCCATGTGCTGCGTTGGCCCTGCGATTGGGGCGCAGATGAGCAAGATCTGGCTCAAGGCATGGTCCAACACCTCAGCTCAGAGGTCTTGGCACACAAACCGTTCACACCGTTGCCGGTGATGGGCATTCCGGGATGGATGGCCGGTCAGGACGAGCCAGCATTTTTTGCCGACAAAAATGTGTTTCGTTCGAAGCGCGTGCGTGCTTAATCCACGCCAAGTAAAGGGACATCGTTTTGTAGGGAATTAAACCGTCCTCTTGAAATGAGCACAGTGCACCCTAACATTCGCACCAACGATCCCCTTCGGGGTCGGTTCTCAAAGGAAACCATGAAACGCATTGTTCTTTTCGTCCTGACCAACCTCGCCGTGGTGGTGGTGCTGGGCATTGTGGCCAGCGTCTTGGGGGTCAACCGATTCCTGACGGACAACGGATTGAACCTGACCACCTTGCTGGGCTTTGCCTTGGTGATGGGTTTTGGTGGCGCTTTCATTTCGCTGCTCATCAGCAAGCCCATGGCCAAGTGGACCACGGGAGCTCAGGTCATCAGCTCCCCCCAGTCTGCCGATGAAAAATGGCTGGTCGACACCGTTTCTCGCTTGGCCCAAAAGGCCGGTATTGCCATGCCCGAGGTCGCGATCTATGAGGGCGAACCCAATGCCTTCGCCACGGGTGCGTTCAAAAACTCCTCACTGGTGGCGGTCTCCACGGGGTTGCTTGAGGGCATGACCCGCGAGGAGATTGAAGCAGTGCTGGCCCATGAGGTGGCACACATTGCCAACGGCGACATGGTCACCCTGACTTTGATCCAAGGCGTGCTCAACACCTTTGTGATCTTCCTCAGCCGTGTGGTGGGCTATGCCGTCGACAGCTTTTTGCGCCGCAACGACGAGGAGTCCAGCGGTCCCGGCATCGCCTACTACGTGACCAGCATCGTGCTCGACATCGTGTTTGGCATCGTCGCCAGCATCATCGTTGCCTGGTTCAGCCGCCAGCGTGAATTCCGTGCTGACGATGGCGCTGCCGATCTGATGGGGCGCAAGCAACCCATGATCAATGCCTTGCACCGTCTGGCGGCCATGCAACCGGGTGCATTGCCCCAAAGCGTGGCGGCTTTTGGCATCGTGAGCGGTGTGAGCAAGCTCTTTGCCAGCCACCCCCCGCTAGAAGAGCGCATCGCTGCATTGCAAAACCGTTGATTGCTTTTCAGCTCGCGGGGCTGTTCAGACTTAGCCAATAGCGGGCCATGTGTTCGGCGGACTTGATGCCGTCCACACCGGCCGAGAGGATGCCCCCCGCGAATCCCGCGCCTTCACCGGCGACAAACAAGCCCCGCCAGCCGGGGCTTTGTCCTTGGTCATCGCGATGCAGGCGAATGGGTGAAGAGGTCCTGGTTTCCACACCAGTCATCCAAGTGTCAGGGGCGTCGTAGCCCCTGATTTTTTGTCCGAATGCGGGCAGAGCCTCGCGCAAGGCTGCCATGGCGTACTCGGGCAAGACCTCGGCGAGGTCGCACGGGGTGACGCCCGGCTTGTATGAAGGGGTGACGCTTCCGACTTCAAGCGAAGGGCGCTGTTCCAAAAAGTCTTGGACCCGTTGACCGGGGGCTGAATAGTTGCCACCGCCCACCTGAAAAGCCAGTTGCTCGAGTTGACGTTGCAAGACCACACCACCCAAGGCCAAGGGTGGCCCATGCACCCATTGCTCGCGTGGCAGTTCGGGCAAGTGGGCGGCCAAGACATCGGGGTCGGTGGGAAAGTCAGAAGGCTCTATGCCCACCACCAGCCCTGCATTGGCGTTGCGCTCATTGCGCGAATACTGACTCATGCCATTGGTCACCACATGGCCTGTTTCCGAGGTTGCCGCCACCACCGTGCCGCCCGGGCACATGCAAAAGCTGTAGACGCTTCGGCCATTGCTGGCATGGTGCACCAGCTTGTAATCGGCCGCACCCAACATGGGATGGCCCGCATGTGGGCCCCAGCGGGCCTTGTCGATCACCGATTGCGGGTGCTCGATGCGAACCCCGATGGAGAAAGGTTTGGCCGCCATGGGCACACCCAGTCGCCAAAGCAGGGCAAAGACATCGCGCGCGCTGTGACCCACCGCCAGCAAAACCTGCTGAGTGTCCAGTTGTGTGCGCTCGCCAGTGTTCATGTCTTTGAGTTCGATGCCTTTGATTTGCCGCTCGCCATGGGGCAAGGTGTCCACAAAAATATCGCTCAGGGCTTGCTCGAACCGGATCTCGCCGCCCAGCGACTCGATGCGTTCGCGCAAACCTTGGACCACTTTGACCAGCTTGAAGGTGCCGATGTGGGGATGGGCGGCAAAGAGGATGTCCTCGGGTGCACCCGCTGCAACCATGTCCTGCATGAGCTTGCGCCCCAGAAAACGCGGGTCTTTGATTTGGCTGTAGAGCTTGCCGTCTGAAAACGTGCCGGCGCCCCCTTCGCCAAACTGGACGTTGCTGTTGGGTTGCAATTGCCGCTTGCGCCACAGCGCCCAGGTGTCTTGCGTGCGCTCGCGAACGGTTTTGCCGCGTTCGACAACGATGGGTCGCAAGCCCATTTCGGCCAAGGCCAGCGCCGCAAAAATCCCGCAAGGCCCAAAGCCCACCACCACAGGGCGCTCGCCACGTCCCCACTCGCGCGAGCGCAGGTTTTGGGCGTGTTCGGCCGTGATGGGCGGGTACCAGGCCATGTCGGGTGTGGCTTGAACATGGGGGTTCCCAGACAGTTTTTGCAGGCATTCTTGTTCTGCCTGGGCAGAGCCTAAACCCACATCAACGATGTAAACCACGTGCAAGGGTTTTTTGCGCGCATCAAAGCTGCGCTTGAAGACGGTGCGTTGTTGCAAGGCGCTCAAGGGCACACCCAGCACCTTGGCGGCTTGCTGCCAAACGGCATCAACCACCACCGGCGGCTCCAGCGAGCCTGGGGGTGGATCGAAGCGGGCATCGAGCGGGAATTTGAGTTCGCTGATTCGGATCATGAGGGAGCAAGCATACGAGATGCCCGTGCCGGATAATCCGGGCGTGAAGTTCGCCAGGCCGTCGCTGGTGCAAGCGTGGAAACACCGCACTGGAGGAACGTCCGGACTGCACAGGGCAGCGCAGGAGGTAACACCTCTCCACCGTGAGGTGAGGATCAGAGCAACAGAGACGAGCCGATTGAGTTCGGGTGAAACGGGCAATCTCTGCGCGCAGCAATGCCAAGTAGGCCAGCGTTGATGTGGCTCCGCGGAGCTGGCGGGTCGGCAGCACCGAGCCGGGTGGGTGACCCCCGGCCCAGATGAATGACGGTCACAAAGGGGCAACCCTTTGCACAGAATCCGGCGTATCGGCGAACTTCACTTTTTTTCTTCACCCGGCAAGGCCCAGCGCTCACGCATGCGCTGCAGCAAGTCGCGCGCAACCAGCGAGCTGGCGTAGTCCGAGAGGTGATCCCCATAGCTGTAAAGGTATTTCCCCGACTTGGACATGGGGCATCGATCGCTGGCCGCATCGCACAACAGCGCAACGGGGTTGTGCACCAAAACCTGAGGGTTCTCAGCCTGAAGGCGCTTGGCAAATTCGTAATAGGGTGCTGTCCAAGCCAGATGATCGCTCAGGCGCTGTGTGCAAAGCGGGTTGGGCTTGCGGTGCAGCAAAGTCGAGAGCACAGGCCAATCGGTCATTTGCCCCGAGATGCAGTTGTTGGGGTCGGGCAAGGTGGGGTTGTCCAGCACGAAAACCACGTGCCGACCACTGCGCTCCAAGCGCTCAAACACGTCGCGGTAACTCTTCAACCATTGCTCCATCTCTAGCTCGGTGGGCGGATGAAGCACGCGGCCTGTTCCTTCTTCGAGGCGCATCATCCCGCGCAGTGCATTGTTGAAGACCACCACGCGAACCTCAGGGTCGCGCTCGATGCGTGCCATGGCGATGGCGTTGTCGCGGCTGTTGCCGCCAAGGAAATTGGTGCCGCCCACGATCATCCACGCTTGTTGGAGGCTGGATTCGCGAGCCAAGCCGTAAAACAAGGCTTCGGCCTTGCTGTCACCCAGCGCGATGAATTGGGGGTTCACGCCTTTGTTGTCTTGCATGCAAAAGCCAATGCCCGGCATTTCGTCCGCCGTGAGGCCGCAGGTCTTGAGCAGGCGATCGCGGTCGGCGCCAATGGTCATGGTGGCCACATCGGCTTCCAGTCGGTCTTGGTGCCGCCAGTTCATGCCGTGACCGATGCTGACCCAATGCCCAAGCCCGAACAGCAGGGCCATGCCAATCAGCAATCCCGCCATCCGCGAATTGCTGGGCGGCCCAAATCGAATCGGACGTTCGATGAAGCGATGGGTGAGCGCGGCCAGCAACACGCTGACCAGCACCAGAGCGAGGCGCTTTTCTGCACTGGGCGTGTGGCCGTCAAGGATGCGGGCAAAGCTGAGCAAGGGCCAATGCCAAAGGTAAAGCGGATAACTGATCAGGCCCACCCAAACCAGCACAGGCTGCCTGAGGACGTTCTGGTGCCACCCAGAGTAACGGCAGGCGGCCAATAAAGCCACTGTGCCCAGGACCGGCAACAAGGCCCATGCGCCGGGAAACACCCTTTCCGGGTGAATCCAAATCCAGCCTGCCACCAGGGTGAGCAGCCCCAACAAGGCCACGGGCATGGCCCAAGGTTTGGCCGTTCCAGGTGCGGCCACAAAGCGTTGGCGTTCCCACACCACCAGCGCAGCCCCGGCAAGCAATTCCCAAAAGCGCGTCAGAGGCGAATAAAAAGCGCCCACGGTGTCGATGGGCGTTTTCCAAAGCGTGTACATCAGCGAGGCCAGCAAGAGCAGCCACAGCACACTGCCCAGTCGTTTGAAAACCTTGAGGCTGGCCGCGATGATCAAGGGCCAAACCAAATAAAACTGTTCTTCAACGCCCAGCGACCAAAGGTGCAACAAGGGCTTGGTGTCGGGATGGCTGTCAAAGTAACCGGCATCGCGCCAGAACATGAAGTTGTCAAGGAAGACCGCACCCCCCGCCATGTATTTGCCGTATTTGCTGTACTCGTTGGAAGTCAGAGCCAGCCAGCCCACGATCCAGCCCAGGGCCAAGATCAGCATCAAGGCCGGAAAGATGCGGCGCGTGCGGCGGGCATAAAAACGGGCAAAACTGAAATGCCCTTGGTCGTGCTCACGCAAGATGAGTCCGGTGATCAGGTAACCGCTGATGACGAAAAAAACGTCCACGCCAATGAAGCCACCGGGTAACCAGGATGGAAAGGCATGAAAGACCACCACGCTGAGCACCGCCAAGGCCCGCAAGCCGTCGACCTCGGGACGGTAGCCATTCAGGTGGGATTGGACAAAGCGCTGGGCCGCGCTGGGGTGCACCGATTCAGACATGGGCAGGTTCAAGACAGGGAGCGCAGGCGTTCGACATGGGCTTGCAATGAGAGCCTGGCCACGGGCCAAATCGAATCGGGCACATCGTCGTAGGCCATGGGCAGCCAATCGTCCAGGTCACCTTGGGGAAGGGCTTGCATGGCTTGAGCGATCTTGGCCTCGCGGGCCAGTCGATGTTGCTTGAGGGCTTGAACGCGTTGGGCCGCGTCAAAGGGCTCACCTGGCCAGTTGCCCAGCACATGCCCATGGGCGGGCAAGATGAAGCCAACGCGATGGGCTTGGATGAGGGCCAGCAGTTTGTCGAGCGAGTCAAGGTAGTCGCTCATGCTGCCGTCACCGGGCGGGATCACGGTGGTTGACCCATTGAGCACATGGTCACCGCTGAAGAGCAGCGCATCTTCTTCGAGCAAGAGGCACAAGTGATTGGCGGTGTGTCCGGGCGTATGAATTGCTCGCAAGGTGTGGCTGTGGCCAGCACCTTGAACCGAAAGCCGCATGCCGTCATTGAAGACGCAATCGGGCTGCCAAACGCTGTCGGCCCGCGCATGAGGGCCAGAAGGCAAACCCCAGGTTTTCACCGTCAGCCCAGCGGCTTGTGCCTTGGCTTTGAGCAGGGCTGCACCCGGTGAATGGTCGGGGTGCGAGTGGGTGCAGACGATGTGATGGAGTTGATGGCCGGTCAGTTGCCACAGTCGTTCGACGTGATGGGGATCGGCGGGGCCGGGGTCGATCACGATGTAACCGCTTTGTGAGTCGCCCACCAAATAGGTGTTGGTGCCAGGGCCAGTCATGACGCTGGCATTGGGTGCGGTGAGCCGTTTGACGTGCGCCAGCAAATCGACGGCGTGTTCGCATTGCCAATCGAGTTGATGCAGGATTTGTCCGTCGGGGCAGGTCAGGGCCACTTCGCCAAATGGTGAATCCGACTCCATGAAGCGCGCAATCTCGCCGCCCCGCTTGCCAGCACGGGGGCAGCTCACGAACAAGGGCTGCTCGCTCACAAAGGCGGCGAAGAGGGCATCGACCGAGTCAAAGCCTCGCAGGCGCTCCAGCGTGCGCAGGGTGGGAAAGATCATGAAAAACTGTCCCTGAGCGTGGCGCTCCACCGCGTCCTCGGGGCGAATCCAAATTGGCTCGAATTGCTCGCGCTCGTCGGCCACAGGCTCTTGGCCCTCGGGCATGCGAGCGGCAAGAAAGGGCACGTCAAAGCGTTTGGGCATGTCTCTGTCGGTGATCCAGTGGGCCAGCACCCAAACTTGGTCAGCCCGCAAACGCCAACCCAAGGCTTGGATCTGAGGGTAGAAGGGCGCTTGGCGATCCAGCAAGGCCACGTCGCTGGCTTGGACGGGGCGGCCATCGGCGCGATCGGCAATGACGATGCCCAGCTCCTCGTAGCTTTCGCGAATCGCTGCCAGCGCTTGGGTCAGGCGCAAGTCCGATTGGCTGCTGCGCCGCCCGCTCAACCGGAAAGAAGCGCTGTCGCTGTCTTCTATGCCGCCACCTGGAAAAACGAAAGCACCCGGAGCAAAACTCGCTTGCAAAGAGCGACGCGTCATGAGGACTTCGGGACCTTGCGGTCCGTCGCGCCACATCAGCACAGTGGCGGCGTTGAGCAAGGCAGAGGGTTCGCGGGTGGGACGCAAATAGTGAGTGGGTCTGACCATGTCGGGATTCTCTCAGGCTGAGGCCTCAGTGTTTTTGTTGCACGGCCTTAGTTGCTCAGTGTTCAGGACTCACGCCCAAGGCAACCAGAAAGCGCGCCACCATGTTGTAGCTGGCGATGGCTGCGGTGATTTCCACCAACTCGGTGGTCGAAAAGCGTTGCTGCATGCGCGCAAACACCGCATCGTCAACGCGGACCTGAACCGTCATCTGGGCGGCGTATTGAACAATGAGTTGCTCAATCTCGCCCAAAGCTTGGTCGTTCACCCCTTTGACGGGGTCGTTCTTCATCGCGCGATCCAGCGCGTCGAGTTCAGCTTGGGTACCGCCAGCGGCCAGGAAGTCAGGGGCATGGTGGTGGTACTCGTATTGAGCGCCAGTCAGCAAAGCCACCGTGCAAATGCCCAGTTCGCGCAATTTGCGTGAGGCGCCAAGGCCGGTTCGCACATTGCCCATGTACACGTTCCAGCCTCGGGCCAGCGGTTCGCTCCACAGCAGGGCTTTGTCCAAATTGATCAGCTCGCCGCCACGGCGCTTGAGGATGGCTTGCACCAGTTCGTCAGGTTGGGCGAGGGCGTTGGGGGTCCAGTCGGGAATTCGCATGAGGCCTCTTTAAGGGTTGTACAGGCGTCAAGTTAGCACAAACGCTGATAATGAGGCTCATGCGAATTCACTTCACCAAAATGCACGGGGCTGGCAACGACTTCATCGTGCTGGACGAAACCCGCTCGCGTTTGAACCTGAACCAAGCCCAGTATCGCTGGCTTGCTGACCGTCATTTTGGGATTGGTGCGGACCAGATCCTCAGCGTGCGCACGCCAAGCCGGCCCGATGCCGACTTTGAATACATCATCCATAACGCCGATGGGGCTCAGGTTGAAAACTGTGGCAACGGCGCACGTTGCTTTGTGCGCTTTGTTCAGCAGCGCGGCCTCATCGACAAAGAAGTGGTCAGGGCTCAAGTGGGTCATGGCCTCATGGTCTTACACGCTTTGCCCGATGGCGCGGTGCGCGTCGACATGGGCTCGCCCTGGTTTTACCCCGATCGCTTGCCCTTCAAGTCTGAATTTGCGCAAGCCCTGGACGGCCCCCACGGTCTGCGCTGGCGCATTCAGGTTGAAGGCCATGGCCCTGCCGATTTGGCCGTGGTGTCCATGGGAAACCCCCATGCGGTCATGCGTGTTGACGATGTGGACGCTGCACCAGTGCAGTCATTGGGCCCCCTGGTTCAACGCCATGCGGCATTTCCCGAGCAAGTCAACGTGGGCTTCATGCAGATCGTCAATGAGCAGACCATTCGCTTGCGCGTGTTCGAGCGTGGCGCTGGCGAAACCTTGGCCTGTGGCACAGGGGCCTGTGCGGCCGTGGTGGCAGGTCTCAGAATGGGTTGGTTGCGCGGCGAGGTCACGGTGCATGCTTTGGGCGGAGACTTGCGCATCGCGTGGCCCGATCCAGCAGGCTCGGTTTTGATGACGGGTCCAGCAAAAACAGTTTTCACAGGCGAAATTGATATTCCCGAGGAGTTGTCTTCATGAGCGGTTCACCCCTGTCCACCATCACCGAAGACGACATTGTCGAATTCTTGGTGAGCACCCCTGATTTTTTTGCTCGTCATGCCGAGGTGCTGGCTTCAGTGCGATTGACCAGCCCGCATGGCAATCGGGCGGTCAGCCTGTCCGAGCGTCAAACCGAAATGTTGCGCGAAAAAATCCGGGTGCTGGAGTTGCGCCTCATGGAGTTGATTCGCCACGGCAACAACAACGACGTCTTGCATCAGAGACTCATGGCCTGGGCCGAAGGCTTGATGCGTGCAGGCGCTGCTGCGGGCTTGCCCGAGCGCGTGACTGATTCATTGGCGCATCGCTTCATGGTCCCGCAAGTCAGCTTGCGACTGTGGGGTTTGTCCAAGGTCTACGAAGCCGAGCCATTTGTTCAAGGCGTGAACCCTGAAGTTTCAGCTTGGGCTCAGACCCTGGACAAACCGCTTTGTGGCCCCGTGCCGCTTGAGGCCTTGTTGACTTGGTTGCCTCATCCCAAAGAGGTGCAGTCCATGGCGGTGATCCCTTTGCGCACCCACTCCCCCGAGGAAAGCAGCCCTTCTGTGTTTGGCTTGCTCGTGTTGGCTTCACCCGATTCGCAGCGTTTTCACGCCAACATGGGCACGGAATTGCTGCAACAACTCGGCAACCTGGCCGGCGCTTGTTTGGCGCGCTTGCGCCAGGGTTGATCCGACCGAGTGTTGCCCATGACGACCCAGCCCCTCAATTTGCAAGGCCTGATGACCCAGCATCTGGATCACTTGCGCCATGAGCGGCGTTTGGCACCTCGAACCCTCGCCATCCACACCACCGAGTTGCAGCGCCTCTCACAAATGTTGAGCGAGCGCAAGCTTGAATTGACTCAAGTGGATGCGGCATGGGCGCGTGCGGCGGTGGCGCGATTGCATGCTCAAGGCTTGTCGCCCAAAAGCCTGGCGCTCACCTTGTCGTGTTGGCGGCGTTTTTTTTCACATTGGGTTCAGCAGGGTGTGCTGAAGCATCACCCTTTGGTGGGCATCAAGGCGCCCAAGGCCGCCAAGCCCTTGCCCAAGGCCTTGTCCGTGGACGATGCGGTGGCCTTGGCCCAGCATCAAGACGAGCAAGCCGACCCGTGGTCGAGGGCGCGCGATCATGCGGCCATCGAATTGCTTTATGGCTGTGGCTTGCGCGTGTCTGAGTTGATCGGCCTTGATGTTCAAGCCAGCCCCCAATCTGAAGGCTGGGTCGATTTGCAAGGCCTTGAAGTCCACGTGTTGGGCAAAGGCGGCAAGCGGCGCAGTGTGCCCCTGGGTCAAGCGGCCAGCGAGGCAGTGAACGCATGGCTGGCGGTGCGCGATCAGGGCTTGGTTGCCGGACAAGCTTGTGCGGCTTTGTTGTTGGGCCGTCGAGGTCAGCGCCTGAGCCCACATGTTTTGCGCCAAAGTCTCAAGCGTTGGGCCCGTGGGGCGGGTCTGCTCGCCTCGGTTCATCCTCACATGCTGAGGCACTCATTTGCCAGCCATGTCCTGCAGTCCAGTGGCGACTTGCGCGGTGTTCAGGAGTTGCTGGGCCACGCCAGCATTCAGGCCACGCAGGTCTACACCCGCTTGGATTTCCAGCACCTGGCCCAGACCTACGACGCTGCCCATCCCCGTGCCAAACGAAACGCCTGAGGGCACAACAAGGAAAGCGCCTCTGGTGCTGCGCATTCAGCCATGAAAACCATTCAACTCAAACCCGGCAAAGAACGATCGGCCTTGCGAGGCCACCCTTGGGTGTTTGACACCGCAATTGGCAAAGGCCGTGCCGACTCGGGCGAAACCGTGCGGGTGGTGTCCAGTGACGACCGTTTTTTAGGCTGGGGAGCTTACAGCCCGACCTCCAAAATTCGCACACGCATCTGGAGTTTTGACGAAGCCGAGCGCATCGACGAGGCCTTCATCGATCGGCGGCTGAAGGCGGCTTGGGCCATGCGTGAACGCCTGGGCATTGCCAGCAACGCTTGGCGCTGGGTCCATGCCGAGGCCGATGGTTTGCCCGGACTCATTGTTGACCGCTACGACGATACCTTGTGCGCCCAATTCCTCTCTAGCGGTGCTGAGCGCTTCAAGCCGGTGATTGCCGAGTCGCTGATGCAAATCAGTGGCCTCAAGCGCATTCATGAGCGATCCGACTCGGGCGTGAGGCAGCTCGAAGGCTTGGCGCCGACCAAAGGGTGGCTGCGCAAGCCCGACAGCGACGATGGGCACACGGCCTTGTCCATCACCGAATACGACATGCACCTGACTTTGGATGTGAGCGAAGGACACAAGACCGGTTACTACCTCGATCAACGCGAGGCGCGGCGACGATTCCAGCAAGTCGTGGCACAACGTGGTTGCCAGCGCGTGCTCAATTGCTATGGCTATACCGGGGGCTTTAGCGTGGCGGCCTTGCTGGGCATGAAGGCCAGTGGT
>JBEAMY010000050.1:0-7990 GCA_041165725.1 Pseudomonadota bacterium | reverse complement strand
CATCAACGCCCTGATCGTCCACCGCAACGCCTTTGACCGTTGGACCATACAGGCGAAAGCATTGGATGGTGGCCAAAAAAGTGGGGGCCTCCACCAGCACCGTGTCACCGCTTTGCATCAGCGTCTTGCCCAACAAGTCCAGAGCCTGCTGAGAACCGGTGGTCACAATCAAGTCTTGTGCTGATATCCCTTTGACGCCTTTGGCGACCATGTGCTGGGCCAAGGCTTCTCGCAAAGGCGTGTGGCCTTCGGTCGCGCCGTATTGCAAGGCCGCTCCGGGCTGGTCACGCAATGCGGCCTCGCTGGCCAAACGGATGCCCTCGACATCAAACATCGCGCTGTCTGGAAAGCCGCCTGCAAAACTGATGATGCCGGGTTTGCCCAGCAACTTGAACAACTCTCGGATGGCAGAGGTTTCTACTCTTTGCAGGCGATCGGAAAAAGGAATGGACATGAGGGCCTCGTGGACACGGACGCTGTAGATTTCAACCCTTATGGTAACGCCCTACACTCGCGCGCATGAACAAGTCCCAACGCATTCAGCAATTTTTCACCGTCCTCAAGGCGGCCAACCCTAATCCCCAAACCGAACTGGAATACACCAGCGTGTTTGAGTTGCTGGCCGCAGTGCTGCTCAGCGCACAGGCCACCGATGTGAGCGTGAACAAGGCCACACGGCGGCTATTCCCGGTGGCCAATACCCCTCAGGCTTTGATCGATTTGGGGGAAGAACGGCTTTGCGATTACATCCGAACGATTGGCCTTTACCGCAGCAAGGCTCGCCATTTGTTGCAGACCTGCGAGATGGTGTTGCGTGAGCACCAAGGGGTGGTTCCGCGCCAGCGTGAAGCGCTGGAGCAACTCCCTGGCGTGGGACGAAAGACGGCCAATGTGGTGCTCAATGTGGCATTTGGAGAACCCACTCTTGCCGTGGACACCCATGTCTTCAGATTGGGCAATCGCACTGGCTTTGCACCGGGCTCAACTCCCCTGGAGGTGGAGCAGGCTTGGCTCAAGGCCATCCCTGCCGATTTTTTGCACGATGCGCATCACTGGCTGATTCTTCATGGGCGCTATGTCTGTACTGCACGCTCCCCGCAGTGTGGGGCGTGTCAGGTCAATGCCTTTTGTGACTTCCAGGACAAAACCCCAGCTTGAGTCCCTTGGCGCCGGAGGAGCACTCAAACTGGCTTGTCGTCATTTGGCGTGAATTGGCGTGATGCCAAGGCTCAGAGGTCTTGGCGCGCCAAGGCAATCGCTTGCTCAAGGGCTTGCACATCACCAACGTGATTGGCGAGCAGCAAAATCAACTTGGCATTGAACAAATCACTTTGTTCATGGCTCAGGCCTTCATGGGCTTTCATCAGGGATTCGTAAAACGCATCACCAGCCGAGAAAGGCCCATACAAGGCGGGTTGTTCACTGTGGAAATGGGGGTCGAGTTGAATTGAGGCCATGCATGCACTCCGTTTCAGAAAGATCGGGGCAAACCCAAGAGGTGTTCACCGACATAAGACAAGATCAGGTTGGTCGAGATGGGGGCCACCTGATAGAGACGGGTTTCGCGGAACTTGCGCTCCACATCGTACTCAGCGGCAAAACCAAAACCGCCATGCGTTTGCAAACACATGTTGGCCGCTTCCCATGAGGCTTTGGCACACAGGTACTTGGCCATGTTGGCTTCAGCGCCGCAAGGCTTTTGCGCGTCGAACAATTCGCAAGCCTTGAAGCGCATCAGGTTGGCGGCCTCGGTTTCGATGTAGGCCTCGGCCATGGGGAATTGAATGCCCTGGTTTTGGCCGATGGGGCGGTTAAAGACCCTGCGCTCATTGGCGTAGTTGCGGGCTTTGTCCAAAAACCAGTAGGCGTCACCAATGCACTCGGCTGCAATCAAGGTGCGCTCGGCATTGAGGCCATCGAGGATGTACTTGAAGCCTTTGCCCTCCTCGCCAATCAGGTGGTGGGCAGGGATTTCAAGCTGATCAAAAAACACTTCGTTGGTTTCGTGGTTGACCATGTTGCGAATGGGGCGCACCGTCATGCCCTGACCGATGGCCTCGTGCAAATCCACCATGAAGATCGAAAGGCCTTCGCTTTTGCGCTGAACCTGTGCCAGCGGTGTGGTTCGCGCCAGCAAAATCATCCAATCCGAATGCTGGATGCGAGAGATCCAGACCTTTTGCCCGTTGACCACATAACGATCACCTTGGCGCACCGCAGTGGTTTTGAGTTGGGTGGTGTCGGTTCCGGTGGTGGGCTCAGTCACCGCCATGGATTGCAAGCGCCATTCGCCACTGGCAATTTTGGGGAGAAAAAATCGTTTTTGCTCTGGCGAACCGTGGCGCAACAAAGTGCCCATGTTGTACATCTGACCGTGCAAAGCGCCAGCATTGCCGCCGCTGCGGTTGATTTCTTCCATGATGACCGAGGCTTCGGTCAAGCCGAGTCCTGAGCCCCCGTATTCGGTGGGAATCAACGCCGACATCCATCCCGCTTGGGTCAAGTCGTTGACGAAGTCATCTGGGTAGCCGCGCGCTTCGTCCACTGTTTGCCAATAGTGGCTGTCGTAGCGCCCGCACAAGGCCCTGAGGGCATCCCTCAGTTCTTGATGGGCATCGTGGGCGGGCAAGGGCAAAGCTTGGGGGCTGGATGACGATGTGCTCATGTAACCCAGTTTAACCAAGGCCATTCAAAATCAAAGCCGCCACGCGCTCAACCACTGCCCCTCGGCGTGGACCCACTGAATGCGCTGCCCCAATGCCTGTTCGATGGCCGCCCGGGTGAGCGCGTCGGAGGGCGAGCCTTGGTGAATGCAACGCCCTTGATGCAACACGAGCAAATGATCGGCTTGCATGGCCAGCGGCAATTCGTGCAAGACCGTGATCAGGGACTTGCCTTGCCTGGCCCAAGTTTTGGCCCAGTTCAGCCAATCGGCCTGATGCGGCGCATCCAGATGCGTGACGGGTTCGTCCATCAACAACACGGGGGCTTGGGTGCTGAGCAATCGGGCCAGCCTTGCGCGCTGCCTTTGTCCGGCCGAAAGGCTGGCCAATCGCCGATTCGCCAAGGTGAGCAATCCCAGTTCGGTCAACACCTGATCGACCACCTTTCGATCTTCTGGTCCGGTCAAGCGCCAGCCCTTGAGATGGGGCAATCGTCCCAACATGGCCAATTCATCAACGGTCCATTCGGTGTCGTCGTCGGTGGCTTGTCCCATCCAGGCCAAACGCTTTGCCCTTTGAGCGACATGGCCATCGGCCAAAACCTGCCCCTCAAATCGCAGCTCGCCTTGTACGGGATGCAAGCCAGCCATCGCACGCAACAGCGTCGACTTGCCCACCCCATTGGGGCCCACCATGCAGCACCATTGACCCGCTTTGAGTTGAACGTTCAGCTGGCTCAACACCGGCTGCTCGCCATGCGACACCGAGACCGATTTGAGCTCAAACACCGACTCAGTCATGCTGCACCCCAAAGCGCCTTTGCCTCAGTTGCCACAACATCCAGGCCCCGCCCAACCATGCGGTGATGATGCCCACTGGCCACTCTTCGGGCGCCACCAGCGTTCTGGCCAAACCATCGGCTGCACACAAGACCAAACCACCTGCGAGCACCGTCGCGGGCATGCGCCAGCGCAAACTGCGGGGCAAGCCTCTTTGGGCCAAATGGGGCGCAATCCAACCCACAAAAGCCACGAGGCCCACATGAGCCACAGCCGTGGCGGTGAGCAAACTCAAAAGCGCCAGGTACAAGCCCCTCACCCTTGCCACGCGCACACCCATGCTTTGTGCCACCGATTCACCCAGAGACAAGGCATCCAATGAAGGCGCCCACCACCAAGACAAAGCCAAAGCCACCCACAGCACCACGGCAAGTTGCCACACATCTTGGCTTTGCAGGAAAAGGGTTTGACCCAACATGAAGCCTTGCATGGCCGGCATGAGGTGGGGGTGCGATCTCAACAGCAAAGCCAGGCTGGACCCGAGCAGCACCGAGACCACCATGCCAGCCATGATCAAGGCCCCATCGCTCACTCGGGAGCGCACCAGCACCAGCACCAAAGCCAAAGCGGCCCATGCGCCCACAAAGCCACCAAGCACTGGCGTCCAAGGCAAGAGCAACAACCCGCCCAGAGGCGCTGCCCACAACACCAAGGCCACACCCAGACCTGCGCCAGTGGCGCTGCCCAACACGTAGGGGTCGGCCAAGGCATTGCGAAACAGGGTTTGCGCCTGAAGGCCCGCCAAGGCCAGACAAGCGCCGGCCAACCAAGCGCCCACACTGCGAGGCCAGCGCAGCGACAGCATGACTTGCGCCTGCTCGCCTTGCCACCAAGGCTCCCAGCCTTGAGATCCCCACATGAGGCCCAAGCACAAGCAGATCAGACCCAGCACGGCCAGCATCACCAAGGCCCAAATGGCAGTGTGCAACTTCGTCTTGGGATCAGCCACGGCGACGCCCCTGAACGCAATCGGTCAGCAAACGCGCGGCCTGATCCAGACGCGGGCCAGGTCTCACCAACACATCGATTTCTCGCGCTGAATAGCGGCACACCTGCGACTGTTGAACCGCACGCAATCGCTGCCAGCCGGGGCGTTGATCCACAGGCGTGATGGCGTCGGCCATGAGGATCAGCCAATCGGGTTGGGCCCGCAACACCGATTCGGGACTGACTTGCGGATAAGGGTTTTGAGATTGACCCACGGCATTGACCAGGCCCAAGGCTTCGATCAATTGCCCCAAGTAAGAGCTTGGTCCAGCCACGACGCCTGAAGAGTCCACTTCGAGATAAACACGCTGCCCCGCCACGTTGGGCGGCAAAGACCGCTTGAGCGTGAGCAATTCGTCTTGCAGTTCTTGCCAAAGCCGCTGGCCGGGCGCCGCGCCCAAACCCAAGGCCTGCGCCACCTCCTCAAAGGACTGCCGCACCTCTGAAAGGTTTTGTGGGTCGATCACGCGATGGGCGATGCCCAAACCTTGAAGTCGTCCAGCCAATTGCGGATCTCGGGGGATGAAGACCAGATCAGGGCGAACGCGAACCAAAGCCTCAAGCGACCAAGCCCCCAAGGCCCCCATGCGAGGCAAGCCTTTGATGGATTCGGGATGGTTGGCATGTTGATCCACCCCGACAAGGCGCGAGCACGCGCCCAGTCTGCAAATCAATTCGGTGGTGGAAGGCAAAAGGCTGACCACTCGCGCGGGTTGTTGGGCCCAGGCCAAGCCTTGAAGCCAGCCACACACCATTACCAACAGCGCTTGAGCCCAAGGCTTCATGGCGATGCATCCTGCTGGCTTTGAAGTCCTTCAAGTCTTTTGGCCCAGTCGGAAAAAAACGCATGCAACTGGCGCACCCCATCGGTGAGCGCTGCGGGCCCAGGCTGAAGGATGTCGGCCGATTTGATTTCGAACACATGGCCGGTTTGCACCGCAGGAATTTGTGCCCAGCCTGGCCTGGCCGCCACTTTCTCGGGGCGAAATTTTTTGCCACACCATGAACCGATGATGAGGTCGGGTGCGCGTCGAATCACTTCATCGGGATCGCGCACGATGCGCTCGCGCCCCATGGGCTGTTGCGCCAGCTCGGGAAAGATGTCGTCACCACCTGCCCAAGCCATGAGCTCGGACACCCAACGGATGGCGCTCATGTGCGGATCGTCCCATTCCTCGAAATACACCCGGGGACGGCGAGGCCAGCTTGCAGCGCGGTCTCGCATGGCATTCAGTTCAGCTTGCCATTCTTGAATCAAGCGCGTGGCCTGATCGGTTTCGCCCACCCATGCCGCAACCTGATGCAGCATGGCAAAGATGTCTTGCACGCTGCGCTGATTGAAGATGGTGACCTGCACGCCGGCTTTGATCAGGGCTGAGGCAATGTCAGCCTGCAAGTCGGAAAACCCAAATACGCAATCGGGTTGCAGCGCGAGGATTTTGTCGATCTTGGCCGACAAGAATGCACTCACGCGGGGTTTTTCGTGGCGCGCCTGAGGAGGGCGCACCGTGTAGCCTGAAACGCCCACGATGCGGTCGGATTGCCCAAGCCGATAAATCCACTCGGTGGTTTCTTCGGTGAGGCAAACGATGCGGCGTGGGAGCATGGCTTAGCGTTGAGGGGAATGGCTCAGGGTCACAAAAACCCCAATGGGGGGTGCGTTGTAACCCGCAACGGATTCGTAACGCTTGTTGAACAAATTATCGATGCTCAACTGAACCTTGGTGGCTGGGCTCAAAGGGCGACTCCAGCCCAACTTGGTGACCGCATAACCCGCCGAGAAGTCATCGCCCGATCGCGGCTTGGTGTTGTACTGCGAAGAGCGCGCATACCACTTTAAGCTCAAGGCATCGCCAGTGCTGAGGCGGTAAGCCACATCGATGGAGCCAAATTGGTGAGAGAGATTTTTCAGCAAGGTGCTGGCCCCATCGACCTGAGGTTGCTGGACGGTGTAGGACGTGATCCAGGTCCAGGCCTTGTGCTGATGACGCCAATACCACTCGACCCCTGCATTGTGAGAGGCATTGAGGTTTTCAAGTTTGTTCACACCCCAAGCTGCCCAAACAGGGTCATCTACGGGGGTATTTCCTGCTGCGATCTTGTTGGCAAAGATCGAGTTGAACCAAGTAAGTCGATGCAAATCACGCTCGCCTTTGAACTGGAGCGCAATTTGCGAGGATTTGATCCGCTCGGCCTTGAGGTCAGCATTCCCCCCAGACGCTGGATCAAGCAATTCACCAATGGTGGGCATGCGATAGGTCACATTGTGCTGAGCCATCCAACTCACGTTGGCTGTGAGCGGATGCATCGCACCCAAACCTCGATTGGTGTAGGCCTGACCGTACAGACCCGTGGATCGCCCCAGGTCCAGGGTCACCAAACCTTTGCCCACTTTTTGCTCCAGCCCCAGGAAGGTCACCAAGCGGTTTTGGTTTTGATCCAGAGGCGTGTAGCTGTAGTAATAGTTGGTCTTGTCCTGACCGATGCCCGCTTTGAACATGGTTTGGGGATTGAGTTTGAACTCGTTGCGCCAGCTCACTACGTTGTGCTTGGTGGTGTAAGTGCCGTAATCGGTATTTACGACTTCATTGGTCAAGGTCGTGCTTTGAACCTGAGATTGCTGAACGTCCCATCTGGCGTACCAATCGGGGGTCAGCTGACTTTGAAGGTAAATCCCAGTGAATCCCGACCTTGACCTTGAAAGCCAGTCCTCTCTGACGGTATTGGCCCAAGCGTTGTCCCAAGACGAGTCCGACGTGGTTTGCATGAAATTGACACCCAACTGAGTATTGGCGCTCAGGTCTTGGGCCAAGCCCACGCTGAGGCTGTTGCGCATGAAAGGGTTGTTGCCGGGATTGACGGCTGGAAACTTGACGGGGTTGATGGCGCCAAATCCGCCGGTGTACTGTCGGCTTGCATCCAGGCTGATGCGCGTTGATTCCCAATTCCAGCGTCTGAAGGCAGACAGGCTGCTGGTGGAGCGCGACCCCAGCATGGCCGAATAGTGTTGTGAATCCTTGCCTGCGGATGCCGTTCGGGTGGTGATGGAAATGATCCCTCCGGGCGCGATGAATCCGCGAACGTTGGGCATGCCGCCAGGAACGATTTCGATTTTTTCCACTTGATCGAGCGCAATCGCTTCAAGCGGTGAAGAAGAACCGGTCGCGCTCTCCGAGAAAAAGGGTATGCCGTCGAGCATGACCAAGGCATGGGTGCTCGCGCCGCCGCGGATGTAGACCGAAATGGGGCTACCAGGTGGGCCTGGACGAGACACCTCTATGCCGGCGAGGCCTTGCAACAACTCGGAGATGTCGTTGACGTGGGCGGCCTCGATTTGTGCCCTGTCGATGACCATGACCGAGGCCAAGGTTTCAGACAAAGGGGCCGACCTTTCACCCACAACCACCACGGGATCGAGTTGAGTCACAAAGGGTTGAGCCAGCACATGACATGTCGGTGCCAGCGAGAGCACGACGAGGCTTCGTTGAAATTTTGAAAACA
>JBEAMY010000049.1:0-2561 GCA_041165725.1 Pseudomonadota bacterium | reverse complement strand
CTCTTCGAGCTTAAAGGGTTTGATGATGGCCGTGATCTGCTTCATGAGCATCCTTTCAGTGTGGGCTGTGGCTCAGCCTCGATAACGATTGGTAATAGGATAACGCCAATCCTTACCGAAGCTTCGGTGGCTGACTCGAATGCCCACCGGTGACTGGCGTCGCTTGTATTCGTTGATCCTCAGCAAACGCGTGACCTGCTCCACAACTGCGCGCTCATGACCCTTGGCAACGATTTGCTCTGCACTTTCATCCTCCTCCATGTAGAGAGCGAGGATTTCATCTAGCACCTCATAGGGCGGCAAGCTGTCCTGATCGGTTTGATCAGGCCTTAATTCCGCGCTGGGAGGACGGGTGATGATGCGTTCAGGAATGGGATTGGCGCCTCGGCCATAAGGATCATTGGCATTGCGCCACCGCGCTAGGCGAAACACCATGGTCTTGAAGACATCTTTGATGACAGCAAATCCACCAGCCATGTCACCGTACAAAGTGCAGTAGCCCGTGGCCATCTCACTTTTGTTGCCTGTGGTGAGCACGATCGATCCCGTTTTATTGGACAACGCCATGAGCAATGTTCCCCGGGATCTGGCCTGGATGTTTTCTTCGGTGGCATCCAGCGGCAAACCTTTGAAGTCCTCAGCCAAAGCTTGTTCAAATGCTTGAACCATGGGCAAGATGGAAATTTCCTGATAGCGCACGCCCATGCGTTTGGCCATGTCTTTGGCGTCGACCCAACTGATCTCGGCCGTGAAGGCAGAAGGCATCATCACCGTTCTGACCCGATCCGGGCCCAAAGCATCGACCGCGACCGCCAAGACCAATGCCGAATCGATACCACCTGACAAACCCAGAATCGCACCAGGAAAGCCATTCTTGCCAATGTAGTCCCTCACGCCCAAAACAAGGGCGTGCCAAAGGTCAGACTCCGTGGTCCCAGCGTCGACCAGAGAACTCGACCAATTCCGGTTTTCAAGTCGGGCCAAGAATACCGACTCGACAAAACCTTGAGCCCTGCCCTGGACCACGCCGTCAGCATTCATGACAAACGATCGACCCTCAAAAATCACTTCGTCTTGCCCACCCACAAGGTGGGCATAGACCATGGGCAATCGCACCGACTGACAACGTTCGCCCATGGCACGCTCGCGCTCCCCCCCCTTGCCCACATGGAAGGGGGATGCATTCAAGACCGCCAAGACCTGCGCGCCTGCGCGCTGGCAATCCAGGGCAGGTTGCTCAAACCATGCGTCCTCGCAAATCAGCAGGCCCACTGAATGGCCTTTCACCTCAAACACGCACACTTGTTCGCCGGGCAAAAAATAACGGCGTTCGTCAAACACTTGGTAGTTGGGCAAATGCCGCTTGGCATATGAAGCAATGGCCCTGCCCTCACACAGCACAGTGGCCATATTGAGTCTTCTCGTTTCAGACACCGATCGTTCACGACGGCCATCGCCAGCCGGGTGTCCCACCACCACGTGTAGGCCTTTGAACTCGGCCAGGGACGTTTGAATGAATTTCAGGGCATCATCACATGCCTGAATGAACGAAGGCCTGAGCAACAGGTCTTCTGCCGCATAGCCACACAGCGCCAACTCCGGGGTGAGCACGACATCCGCACCTTGGGCATGAGCCTCTTTGGCAGCAGTCACGATTTTTTGGGCATTGCCCATGAGATCGCCCACCACAAAATTGAGTTGCGCCACAGCGAATGTCAGAGCCATCGAATTCCTCACAGTCGGTCTCAAACGATTATCACATTCGTGTTCATCCGCAAATGGCTGATTGCCCATCTGCTGCTTGGAACGCCTTGCTTGAACAATCCGGCAGCCCCACTTTCTTCATGCGCCACGAATACCTGAACGCCATGGAGCAAAGTCAAAGCGCCTGTGCCGACACAGGATGGCAAGCTCACCATGTCAGCCTTTGGTTGGGCCAAGACATGGTGGCCGCTTGTCCACTCTATTTGAAAAACCATTCCTATGGTGAATATGTGTTTGATTGGGCCTGGGCACGCGCTCATGAACACCATGGTCTTGCCTACTACCCCAAAGCGCTCGTTGCTGTGCCCTTCACACCAGTTCCTGGAAGTCGCTTGTTGGCAACCTCTGACGAACACCGCCTTGCATTGGGCCGCGCACTGCCAGAGGTGTTGCAAGGCTTGGGCATTTCAAGCATTCACCTGCTCTTTGGTGACCACGCCGACTCGGCAGTTCTGGCTCAAGCGGGATGGCTTGAGCGGCAGCAAACGCAATTCCACTGGACCCATCAAGGTTGGTCAGGGTTTGATGACTTCCTCAAATCCCTGAATCAGGAGAAACGAAAGAAGATTCGGCAGGAGCGAGAACGGGTTAAAGCCCAGGGTGTTCACTTCACCACTTTGGAGGGTTTGGCCATTACACCTGCTTGGTGGGATTTCTTTTACCGTTGCTATGCCCAGACCTATTTGGAGCATGGCAATCCCCCGTATTTGAGTCACGACTTCTTTGACCAGCACGCCAAACAGTGCCCAGAGCATTGGGTGATGTTTGTTGCCTGGCGCAATCAGCAGGCCATCGCT
>JBEAMY010000048.1:0-8163 GCA_041165725.1 Pseudomonadota bacterium | reverse complement strand
GTAGTCGGGCTCCAGCAAATCGTTGATGCCGACGACTTCGATGTCAGAAAAGTTTTGCACAGCGGCGCGAAAAACCATGCGACCGATGCGACCGAATCCATTGATGCCGACTTTGATGCTCATGTTGATGCTCTCTTCTCTCTCAAGTTAAAAAATCAATGGCCGCCTTGCAACACGGCCTGGACGGTGTCGGCCACATTGTCTGTGGTGAAACCGAAGTGTTCGAACAACACGCCTGCTGGGGCGCTCTCGCCAAACGTGTCGATGCCCACCACGGCGGCGACGCCGTATTTCCACCAACCCTCAGTGGTGGCCGCTTCAACGGCGATGCGCGGAATGCCTGCGGGCAACACCGACAACTTGTAGGCACGGGATTGGCGATCGAAGGTGGTGGTGCTGGGCATGGACACCACGCGAACCGCAATCTTGCGCTCAGCCAGCAGGGACTGGGCCTTGAGTGCGAGGTGAACCTCTGAGCCGGTGGCGATGATGACAGCTTGTGGTTTTTTGTTCAGCCCAACTTCTGAAGGCTCGGCCAAAACATAGGCTCCTTTGCTGATGTCGTCCAAGCCCGCTTTGGGCAAATAAGGCAGGTTTTGACGGCTCAGGCACAAGGCCGTGGGGCGCTTGGCTTGTTGCAAAGCCACGGCCCAAGCGACCACGGTTTCAGCGGTGTCGGCCGGACGCCAAACGTCAAGGCCAGGAATCAATCGCAAGCTGGGTATGTGTTCAACCGACTGGTGCGTTGGGCCGTCTTCCCCCAGGCCAATCGAGTCGTGCGTGAACACATGGATCACCCTTTGTTTCATGAGGGCGGCCATGCGCAGCGCATTGCGCGAGTAATCGCTGAAGGTGAGGAAGGTCCCACCGTAGGGGATGTAGCCCCCATGCAAGGCCACACCGTTCATGATGGCCGCCATGCCGAATTCACGAACACCATAGTTGATGTGTCGACCCAATTGGCCCGCTTCGTTGCGGATCACTTGGCCGTGGGCATCCACGCGCAGATTGGGCGTGCTCTTGGTGTTGGTCAGATTGGAGCCGGTGAGGTCGGCCGAGCCACCCAAGAGTTCAGGCAGAGCCGCCGTCAAGGTTTCCAAAGCAAGCTGGCTGGCCTTGCGACTGGCCACGGTCTCGGCTTTGGTGTGAGCGGCCAGAGCGGCGTCGACCACGGTCTGATGGAAATGGGCGGGCAGTTCGCCAGCCATTCGGCGCTTGAACTCGGCGGCTTGTTGAGGATGGGCTTGGGCATACGCATCGAAGCGGCGTTCCCACTCGGCTTGGCTGGTTCGCCCTTTGGCCTTGGCGTCCCATCCAGCGTAAACCTCAGCTGGGATTTCAAACGGCGAATGTGGCCACCCCAGCGCTGCGCGGGTGAGTGCGATTTCTTCGGCGCCCAAGGGCTCTCCGTGGGCTTTGGCGGTGTTGGCTCGGTTGGGACTGCCCTTGCCAATGGCGGTTTTGCAAACGATGAGCGTAGGCTTGTCGGCACAGTGTTTGGCATCGGCTATCGTCTGGCTCACCGCATCGATGTCATGCCCGTCCACAGGGCCCAGCACATTCCAACCATAGGCGCGAAAACGCGCAGGGGTGTCGTCAATGAACCAGGGGGCCACCTGACCATCGATGGAAATGCCGTTGTCGTCGTACAGCGCAATCAGCTTGTTGAGCTTCCATGCGCCCGCCAAAGCGCAGGCTTCGTGGGAGATGCCCTCCATCAAGCAGCCATCGCCCAAGAATGCGTAGGTGTGGTGGTTGACGATGTCGTGTCCGGGCCGATTGAACTCGGCGGCCATCAACTTTTCGGCCAGCGCCATGCCCACCGCATTCGTGATGCCCTGACCCAAAGGTCCGGTGGTGGTTTCAACGCCTGGCGTGATGCCCACCTCGGGGTGGCCGGGCGTTTTGCTGTGCATCTGGCGAAAGGCGCGCAGCTCGCTCATGGGCAGGTCGTAGCCAGAGAGGTGAAGCAGGGCATAAATCAACATGGAGCCGTGGCCGTTGGACAGCACAAAGCGGTCGCGGTCGGCCCAGTGCGGATCGGTGGGGTTGTGTTTGAGGTGGTCGCACCATAAAGCCACAGCGATGTCGGCCATGCCCATGGGAGCGCCGGGGTGACCGGAGTTGGCGTGTTGAACGGCGTCCATTGCAAGGGCGCGAATGGCGTTTGCCATGTGTGAGGTATTGGCCATGTCAGGCGACTCCGGTGAGGCGATTTCGGGAGGAGAATGATTTTAGCGATGCGGTTCAGGTGGCAAGATCAATGGGCATAGCGAGCCGCCATGGCTTCGAGGGCCACGGGTTTGATCTTGCTGGCTTGCCCGGCACAGCCAAAGGCTTCGAAACGAGCTTGGCAAATGCCTTGGGCAGCTTTGCGGGCAGCAACCAATGCCTTGCGAGGATCGAACTCGGCGGTTTGCTGAGCAAACAATTGGCGCATGGCACCCGTCATGGCGAGGCGAATATCGGTGTCGATGTTGACCTTGCGCACACCGTTGGCGATGCCGCGCACGATTTCCTCAACGGGCACGCCATAAGTTTCTTTGATAGTGCCGCCAAATTCGCGAATGATCGCCAGCCATTCCTGTGGAACGCTGGATGAGCCGTGCATGACAAGGTGGGTGTTGGGAATGGCCGCATGAATGGCCGCGATGCGGTCAATGGCCAAAATGTCACCAGTGGGCGGCCGGGTGAATTTGTAGGCGCCGTGGCTGGTGCCGATGGCAATGGCCAAAGCGTCTACCCCGGTTTGAGCCACGAAATCTCTGGCCTGCTCAGGGTCGGTGAGCATCTGATCATGGCTCAGAACCCCTTCAGCACCCACACCATCTTCTTCACCCGCTTCGCCGGTTTCCAGCGAACCCAAACAACCCAATTCGCCCTCCACTGAAACGCCCACCGGGTGGGCCATTTCACAAACCCGCCGCGTGACCGCCACGTTGTAGTCGTAGCTGGCTGGGGTTTTCGCGTCTTCTCGCAAGGAGCCGTCCATCATCACGCTGGAAAACCCAGATCGAATGGACTGTTGGCACTGCGCTGGTGTGGCGCCATGATCTTGGTGCAGCACCACGGGGATATCAGGGTGCGTTTCTATAGCGGCCAAGACCAAATGGCGCAAATAAGCTTCGCCCGCGTATTTGCGAGCGCCCGCTGAGGCTTGCAAGATGACGGGACTATCGGTGGCCTGGGCCGCCTCCATGATGGCTTGCACCTGCTCCAGGTTGTTGACGTTGAAGGCGGGCACGCCGTACTGGTGTTCGGCGGCGTGATCCATCACCTGACGAAGAGAAACGAGAGCCATGATTGAGTTCCTTAAAAAAAATAAACGACTTCCCCAGACGTTACTGAGGTCTGAAAACGAAAATTGGGACCTAAGGCGAAGCGCTCTGGCCAGGTTTTAGAACTGCTCGCATCACTTGCGAAAAGTGATCCAGAACCCGGTCAGGCCGGCTTTCGCGCACATCGGCACCCATGTTGTAGCCATAGGACATGAGGAAGATCGACACCCCAGCCTGTCTTGCGGTTTGGGCATCGATGGATGAATCACCCACAAACAAGGCATCTTGAGGCGCCACCCCCCAACGTTGAAGGCAATGCAGCACCCCCGACGGATTTGGTTTTTTGGTGGGCAAGGTGTCGCCACTGATGACCATGTCAAAGGCGCTGCTCAGGCCATGGGCTCGCAACACCGTATCGGTATGTCGGCCCTCTTTGTTCGTCACCACGGCCAAGCGGCAGTGGTGAGCGCGTAAGGTTTCCAGGGCTTCACGCACGCCGGGATACAAATGACTTCGGGTGCCGGTGCGACGCTCGTAGTGACCATCAAAGGTGGCGAATACCTCAGGCAAACGGGGGTCATCGCGCACTGCATGAAGATCCATGCCTCTGGCGTGGGCCAAGCCCTGAATCAACAACTCACGCGTGCCATGCCCAATCCAGCGGGCGGCCAAACCCGAGTCGACTGCAGCGTGTCCCAAAGCCAACAAGGTGTCGTTCAAAGCGTCGGCAATTTCGGGTGCTGTTTCAGCCAAAGTGCCATCAAGGTCGAACAAAATGGCCCGGTAACGGAGTGTCGAGCTCATGATCAATGACCCAAGGCACGGCGGCGACGCTCCATCATGCGCCAGACATATGGAGTGAATATCAGTTGCATGGCCAGCTCCATCTTGCCACCGGGCACCACGATGGTGTTGGCGCGACTCATCCAAGAATCGTGGATCATGTTGAGCAAGTATTGAAAGTCGATGCCCTTGGGATTGGCAAACCGGATCACCACCACGCTTTCATCTGCATTGGGAATGTCCCTCGCGATGAAGGGGTTGGAAGTGTCCACCATGGGCACGCGCTGAAAGTTCACGTGGGTGTGAGCAAATTGAGGCACGATGTAATTCACATAGTCGGGCATGCGGCGAAGAATGGTGTCCGTCACCGCCTCGGTGCTGTAGCCGCGTTGATGTTTGTCACGCCACAGTTTTTGAATCCACTCCAAGTTGATGACCGGAACCACCCCCACGCGAAGATCGGGGTACTGAGCAATGTTGTGCTCCGCGGTCACCACCGCGCCATGCAAGCCTTCATAAAACAGCATGTCAGTGTCTTGAGGCAACGACTCCCATGACGTGAAAGTGCCGGGTTCTTGTTGGTAGGGTGCCGCCTCTTCTGCGTTGTGCAGGTATTTTCTGGATTGACCCTGTCCGGTCTCAGAGTAGGTTTTGAACAGCGTTTCGATCTCGCCGAATAAATTGTTTTCGGCGCTGAAATGGCTGAAGTGTTTATTGCCACTTTTTTCGGCTTCTGTCCCCCTGGCCTTCATTTCATTGCGGTCGTAGCGATGAAAGCTGTCACCTTCAATCACGGCCGCTTTCACCCCTTCACGCCTGAAAATGTTGGAAAACGTGCGTGTCACGGTGCTGGTGCCAGCTCCTGATGAACCAGTGATGGCGATGATGGGGTGTCGTTCTGACATGGAACCTCCGGGGGGATGCGTGATGAAGATGAAAAGGCTTATTCGCGAAACAGGCTGCGCTCGGTGAACAAGGGGTTGTCTGCCCCCATCGAGAGGCCTGGGGCGGGTTCTTGGTGGTATCGCTCGATGCGCTCAACCTCATTTTTGGAGCCGAACACCAGGCCAATGCGTTGATGCAATTCGGTTGGCTGAACCTCCAGCATGGCTTGACGCCCAGTGCTGGCCCGGCCCTCGGCCTGCTCCATGATCATGCCAATGGGATTGGCTTCATAAAGCAAGCGAAGGCGCCCGGGCTTGGTGGGGTCTTTGGTGTCACGGGGATACATGAACACCCCGCCTCGCATCAAGATGCGGTGCGCTTCGGCCACCATGGAGGCGATCCAGCGCATGTTGAAGTCTTTACCGCGCGGGCCAATTTTGCCGGCCAAACATTCGTCAACATAGCGCTTCACTGGGGCTTCCCAAAAACGGGCGTTCGAGGCGTTGATGGCGAATTCTTGAGTGTCCGCGGGCACCCTCAGGTTGGGATGAGTGAGGGTGAATTCACCCATGACGGGGTCGAGGGTGAAGCCAAATACGCCGTTGCCCACAGTGATCACCAGCATGGTGGATGGACCATAAATGGCGTAACCAGCAGCCACTTGTTCGGTGCCGGGTTGCAAAAAATCGGCCTCGGTGAGGTCTGCGCCCTTGAGCAAATGCTCAGGTGCACGAAGGATGCTGAAGATGCTGCCCACCGACACATTGACGTCGATGTTGGAAGAGCCATCAAGTGGGTCGAACACCAGCAAATATTTGCCCCTGACCTGATGGGCTGCAATGGGCAAGGGATCGGACATTTCTTCGGAGGCCATGCCAGCCAAGTGACCGCCCCACTCGTTCATGCGGATGAATAAATCGTTGCTGAGCACATCAAGCTTTTTTTGCGCTTCGCCTTGCACATTGATGCTCTGACCTTCGCTGCCTTCATGATTCCCCAACATGCCGGCGAGTGCGCCATAAGCCACCGATTTGGCGATGGCTTTGCAAGCCATGGCCACGTTCAGGAGGAGGGCGTTGAATTCGCCCGTGGCCTCAGGGTAACGGCGGCGTTCTTCAATCAGGTATTGAACAAGGGTGGGTGCGGTGCGGGGAGTGAGACTCATGGCGATGGATCAACAGTCAAAAAATTGGAGGGAGTCAGTGGGTGGCTTCTTGATGCCATTGCTGCAAATCGCGCAGGTTCACGCCCTGCAAACTGGGTAGAACGCGCAGAGCGCCATCGAAGTGGTGCTGGGCGGTGAACTCATTGAGGGTAATGAGGGTGGGCAAACCAGCGGCCCGAGCCGCTCGAAGGCCATTGGCAGAGTCTTCAATGGCCAGACAATCCTGTGCAGGCAAACCCATGCGCGCCAAGGTTTGGTGGTACACCAAGGGGTCTGGCTTTTTACGCACGGCGGTTGAGGCGTCCTCAATGACTTGAAACCTCATGGCCCAATCTGGCCCCAGGGCCTGGCGCAACAATGCAGCAATGTTCACGGGCGATGTGGTGGTGGCGATGGCCATGCGCATGCCGGCGGCTTCAGCCTCATTCAACACGTTGAGCACGCCAGGGCGCAGGTTCACGTTGCCCTTGAGAACGGCTTTTTCGTAAGCGGCGGTTTTGAGTTCATGGATGTGAGCGATGTGTTGGTCCAGTGACAAGGTATCCAATGCCTGTGGTCGATTGGCCTGTTGATCCCAGAAATGGCGAATGCGCTCTTTGCCGCCCGAAACTTCAAGTAACTTGGTGTAGGTGGGCACATCCCAGTGCCAGTCCATGCCCAACTCAGCAAAAGCGTGGTTGAACGCCGCAAGATGGGCCATTTCGGTGTCGGCCAAAGTGCCGTCAACATCAAAAATCAGGGCTTTCAACATGGTGAATGGGCCTTTAAAGCTTGGGGGTTTTGACTGTAAGCAGGGTCATCATTTCAGTAAATTCACAATTGATTAGTTCTAAATTAAGTTATGTCTTAACTAATGGGCGCATTCACAAGCCGAAGCCCACACCTGATGCAGCTTGGGCGATGCGCGCTTGAGCAGAAAAGCAATAACTCCGTTGCGTTGTTTGTGGTCGCTTATATTGCGGTGGAGGGCATGACTGAGACACTGTTCAATGCCAAAGCACAATAAAAGGTAATTAAATCAATTGTTTGCTGGTATGGTTGTTATCCGAGGATGGATAAAACAAGGGTTCAATGACCCTCACCCCGTCAACCTCAAAAACAAACTCGCCAGTGTTTGAGGCAGTTGATCAAGACGGTCAATCAGGGTGTAGTGCTCCCCAAACACCTGGCGCACGCGGGTCTCGTGGGCTGGGTGCAACTGAATACACCACACCAACACGCCTTGGCTTTGCAAATTCAGCACCGCCTGTCGAGCGTCGTGAGCCAGGTGGTCTGGGTCACTCACGTCCACATCGCTGGGCTCGCCATCGGTGAGGACCATGAACAGCTTTCTGGGGCTTGGACGTTGAACTAATGGGCGTGAGCCATGGCGCAATGCGGCCCCCAAGCGGGTGGAATAGGCTGGGGTGATGGCTGCCAGCCTGGCCTTCACGGCAGGCCCCCAGCTTTCGCTGAACCCCTTGAGGTGCCAGTAGCGCACCTCTTGCCTGCTGTTGCTTTGAAAGCCACCAATGGCCAGTTCGTCGCCCAGTTGGTCCAGGGTCCATCCCAGTATGGCAACGGCCGCCAGACTCACTTCCAGCACCGTTTGATGGCCGTTGGGCACCGTTTCGGCCAGTGAGGCCGACAAGTCCATCAGCAATTGGACGCTCACGTCCCGATGGTTGTGCCGCCAGTGCTGGTGAACCCGCTCATCGGGGGTTTGACCACTGCGCAAGTCCATGAGCGCTTGTTGAGCCAAGTCCAGGTCCAGCTCGCTGCCGTGCTCCAGTCGGCGCAGGCGCTCTCGGCCTTGAGGTTTCAGGCGGTCAAGCACCCGTTTCAACCGTCGCGTCAGATCAGAGTGTCGTTGAATCAGCTCATCCACTTGGCTCGCATCGCCACTGGGATGCAAATTCTCATACACCTTCACCCAGTCCAACCGTTCGCTTTGGGTATGGTGGTCCCATTCGGGATACAGGCGGGGGGGGAGGCTGTGCAATTCAGGGGGTGGGGAGTCTTTCCTGTTGGGCTGGGTGTCTTCTTCGTCACCCTCTTCAATGAAGCGCCACA
>JBEAMY010000047.1:0-6550 GCA_041165725.1 Pseudomonadota bacterium | reverse complement strand
CTTCATCGAGGTTGACGGCAAGAAGCCTGGGGCCTGGTTTGGAAGAAACAATGCGCCACTTGCGCCCTGCAGGAAAACCTGCACCGCCCAGCCCGCGCAAGCCAGAGTCTTCCATGGCGCTCAGAACCGACTCGCGGCTTCGCTCACCCGATTGCAATTGCAGCCACACGCGATAGCCGCCCTGAGCACGGTAGGTGTCCAAGTCCACGACATCGACAACGGTCTGCAAACGGTTTTCAGGGCTCACCACATCGCCCAAGGCCTTGCTGACTGGATCGAATTGCGCGCCGTCTTTGCCCAATTGAGGCCAGATCGATTGGGCCTCGATGTGCTTCAT
Source organism: Pseudomonadota bacterium (assembly GCA_041165725.1). Taxonomy (GTDB): domain Bacteria; phylum Pseudomonadota; class Gammaproteobacteria; order Burkholderiales; family Burkholderiaceae_C; genus Limnohabitans. The sequence continues at coordinate 6,213 of JBEAMY010000047.1, read as the reverse complement.
CACCCCTTGAGGCGTGGCTTGTGCCACGGGCTGCTGATGGACCACGGCCACGGGTGCTTGCTCGCATCGACCCACGCAAGGGGCCTCGATGATCCGCACATCGCTGCGTGCGTTGAGCCGCTGGATTTCTGCCATCAAGCCACTTGCACCAGCCAGGGCACAACTGAGCCCACCGCAAATGCGAACCGTGAGCGTTGGCGCAGTCTGACCTTCGCGCAAGATGTCGAAGTGGTGATAGAAACTGGCCACCTCGTAAACCTCGACGACCGAAATGCCCATCCATGCGGCCAAAGCGACCAAGTGCGCTTCGCCAAGCCCACCATAGGTGTCTTGAATGCGGTGCAGGTATTCGATCAGGGCATCACGTTGGGGCTTAAGCCCAGACATCAATTGGGCCAACTCGGCGCGGGCCTGTTCGGTGGGCTGACGGCCTTTGAGGTTTTTGCGCGAACGCGGCGGTCGCACGGGCTGGATGCTGCTCATGCCAGGCATTGTCCTTGGATTTGCCCCAGACTCGCACAGGGCTTTTGCTGTCACCTGAGTGAATTGCCCGGACACGCGATGTTGGTTAACCCTAGAACCATTTCAGCTTGATCACCCTATATTGGTCAGACCAAATTTCACTTCAAGGAGCAAACCATGTCCCGTTTCACCCGCCGTCACCTGGTGGCCAGCTTGTTGGGCGCATGCCTAGGACTGAGCGCACTTGCCCCTGCACAAGCGCAAAACTATCCCACCCGACCCATCACCATCATCGTGCCCTGGGGCGCCGGAGGCGGGACCGATGCCACGGCCCGCATCGTGGGCAGCTTGCTCGAAAAGGAACTGGGGCAACCGGTGAACGTGGTCAACCGCACCGGTGGCAACGGCGTAGTGGGTCATGCCGCGATTGCGTCAGCAGCACCTGACGGCTACACCTTGGGCCTGGCCACCGTTGAAATCGGCATGATGCATTGGCAAGGCCTGACTCAACTCACGCACGAAGCCTATACGCCCATTGCGCTGATGAACGCTGACCCAGCTGGCGTGCAAGTCCGCGCAGATTCTTCTTATAAATCGGTTAAAGATCTGCTCGACGCCATCAAGGCCAATCCCGGCAAACTCAAAGCCTCGGGCACTGGGCAAGGTGGCATTTGGCACCTGGCGATCGCAGGCTTGTTGCGCGACCAGAAGATTGATCCGGCCGCATTGCCCTGGGTGCCCAGCAACGGCGCAGCACCTGGCTTGCAAGACCTGGTGGCGGGTGGCGTGGATGTCGCGCCTGTTTCTTTGCCAGAAGCCCGTTCTTTGATCGACGCCGGCAAGGTGCGCAGCATCGCCATCATGAACCCCAAGCCCGCCGCGCTCTACCCCAATGTGCCCACCCTCAAGTCGGCCATTGGCAGCGACTGGACCATGGCTGCATGGCGCGGCATCGTGGCGCCTAAAGGCCTGCCTGCTCCCATCCAGGAAAAACTGGCTGCAGCCATGAAAAAGATTGCAGATAGCAAGGAATACAACGAGTTCATGAGCAGCCGAGGCTTCGGCGTGATTTACGCGCCACCTCAAGAGTTTGCGTCCTTCATGGCCAAGTCAAACACCGAGCTGGGTGCCACCATGAAAGCCGTTGGATTGGTGAAGTGAACCCGTGAAGATCAATGATGCCCTCTTCGGGCTGTTGCTTCTCGTTCTTGGTGGATGGGTGCTCGTCACTGTGCAGAGCTACCCATCCATTCCCGGACAAAAGTTTGGACCCGACCTGTTCCCCGGCCTGATTGCCACGGTCTTGTGCGTGTGCGGTGGCATGCTGGTTATTCAAGGGGTTAGAACCCGCAATGGCGCACCTTGGATAGAAGCTGGCGATTGGACGCGAAGTGCGCGCCATGTGCGCAGTGTGGTGATCCTTGTGGCCTCAGTCACCGCCTACATCATGGGTTCAGAGGCGATTGGCTTTTTGCCCTTGTCGATCTTGACTATGGGCTTATTGATGGTCAATCAGCGCATGCCCTTGCTCAAGTCACTGTTGCTTGCAGTGGCCCTCAGCTTGGTGATTCATTTGTTGTTTTACAAACTCTTGCGCGTTCCGCTTCCCTGGGGTTGGCTCCTGCCCATCGCTTGGTGAGTTTTTGCAAAGGCTACTGACATGATGAGTGCATTCGCCCAAGCGGCCAGCATGGTGTTTGATCCCTACGTCATCTTGGTGATGACGCTGGCATCGATCTACGGCTTGTTTGTTGGAGCCGTTCCAGGCCTCACCGCCACCATGGCCACCGCACTGCTGGTGCCCGTGACTTTTTTCATGCCACCCATCCCGGCGATTGCGGCCATCGTGACCGCCACTGCAATGGCCATTTTTTCTGGTGACATCCCAGGCTGTTTGCTGCGAATACCGGGCACGCCTGCTTCAGCCGCTTACACGGACGAAGCCTTTGCCCTGACCAAAAAAGGGCAAGCTGAAATGGCCTTGGGAGCAGGCTTGGTGTTTTCAGCCATCGGCGGGCTGTTTGGCACCGTGGTGTTGATCTTTGCCTCACCTGCACTGGCCGAGTTTGCACTGCGCTTTAGCTCATTCGAGTATTTCTGGTTGGTCTTGCTGGGTTTGACTTGCGCGATTGTGATCACCTCAAGCAGTCCGCTCAAAGGCGTGGTGACCTTGATGCTGGGCTTGTTGGTCGCTTGCGTTGGACTTGGCAATCCTGCGGGATTTCCGCGCTTCACGTTCGGCAACACAGAGATGACTGGGGGCATAGGGATGATCCCCATGATGATCGGCATGTTCGCCATCTCAGAGGTGTTGCGCTATTTGGTCAACACCAGTCCTGATGCAGAGTTGGTGGTCGAAAAAGTGGGGTCTATCCTCAAAGGCCAATGGGAGCTGACCAAAACCTACCCCAAACAAATCGCGAGGGGCAGTGCACTGGGCACCTTGGTGGGCGCCTTGCCAGGTGCAGGCGCCGACATCGCAGCCTGGATGTCCTATGCCATGAGCAAGAAATTTTCAAAGACGCCTGAAAAATTTGGAACAGGTCACATTGAAGGCATCGTCGAATCGGGGGCTGCCAACAACAGCGCGTTGGCAGGCGCTTGGATTCCTGCTTTGGTGTTTGGCATTCCCGGCGACTCGATCACCGCCATCGTGATCGGCGTGCTCTACATGAAGAACATGAACCCCGGCCCAACCCTGTTCACCACCCAACCCGAAAACATCTACGCAGTCTTCTTGTTGTTCATCATTGCCAACATCATCATGATTCCGCTTGGGATCTTGTGCATCAAGGTGGTCAAACAAATCCTCAAAGTCCCTCGCGAGGTGCTGATGCCAGCGATCCTCATGTTTTGTTTGGTGGGCACATTCGCCATCAACAACTCGGTCTTTGACATCGGCATCATGCTGGTTTGTGGCTTGATTGCCTATGTGCTGGAAGAAAACGACTTCCCTGTGGCTCCTGCCATTTTGGGTGTGGTGCTTGGCACCATGCTTGAAGAAAACTTCGTGACCTCGATGATCAAGTCCGATGGGGCATTGATGGGATTTTTTGAACGCCCGATTGCGGCAAGCCTGGGTGTCCTCACTTTGGCAGTTTGGATACTTCCCGTGTTGATGCGTTGGCGCCAACGGCATCAGGGTTAAGAAAGCCGTCGACCAATTTGGGGATTTGCCCCAGCATCATTTCCCGGCCGCGCACCACTGTGCAACCACACGCCTGCGCGAGTTTGAGCAAAGGCGTTTGCTCGGGCATGACGATGGCGTCAAAGACCACCAAATGACTGGGCAAGGCTTGTACATCCAGCGGCAAGCGAGGGTCCGAAAGCATGCCCACTGGCGTTGCGTTGATCAGCACGTCGATGCCCTCAAGGGTGGGCTGGCCGATGATCACTTGTGTCGATGGACTGATTCGCTCTATGCACAAACGGATGTGTTCGCATCGCTTGGGGTCCAAATCATGGATGCGCATGGCATGCGGTTTTTCAGCGGCCATTGCACATGCAATGGCACCCCCTGCACCGCCAAGACCCAAGATCATCAAGCGTTGCCCAGTGATGGACAATGCTCGTTGGTGAAAAGCCGCCACACACCCCATGCCATCGAGGATGTCACCGCTCCAACCGCCGTCGGAACGTCTGACCATCTGATTGATGCCACCCAGCACCTGCGCTTGAAGGCTCAAGTTGTCTACGAGTTTCAAGCCTCGGGTTTTGAACGGAATGGTGAGGATAAAGCCCTCGAAATTGGCCAGACGCATCAGCGCTGGCATCACCTCGTCAAAAGTGGATGCAGGCACATGCATGGGCACCAGTAGGGCATCAGCACCACGGCGATGGAATTCCCAAGTGATCATTTCTGGAGAGCGCACCTGAGCGATGGGATCTCCCACGATGGCGAACATGCGCGTTCGTCCTTTGATGAAGTCGACTTGATCCGATCCCATACCGTGTGGTGCTGGACTTAGCGCGTCAATGCCAAGCACTGATTTTTCGTGTCGCTTGAGCGAATGCTGTAGCAATAACTGTTTTGATTCTTAACTTGAGCCAAACACAGGTTTTTGGCATCAGACTCACGAATTGAGTAGCAATAAGAGTCTTGCCGTTTGGCCATGGCAAGGCACTGATTTTTCTTGTCTGAGTCTTGAATGGAATAGCAATGGGATTCGCTGGCAAAAGCAGCGCCAGAACACAGAAGGAGAGTCAGTGCAATGACGTGTTTCATGAATACCTCCGTGATGGTTCAATGGTGTTAATCAAGCAGGCGGGTGTTCCTGATGGCAATGACGCGTCGGGTCAAACGAGGATGGGTTCTGAAAATCTCGGTGATGAAGCCTGATGTGGCGGGAACCAACTGCTCTTGCTTTTCAAAAGCGAACAGATTCAAGCCGGCGTTGAGCCTTTGACAGCCACAACCCAACATTGAAATGGCCTTGCAAGAATGCTCTGCGTCCTGGGACACGTAGTAGCCCAATTTGTCACAGGTGAATTCGCATTGCCGTGAATACGCTTTGTGCAGGAACGGAATGATGCGAGCTGGGAGTCGAAGTAAAAAACCGCTCAGGCTGAGGTGTCCTGCAGCGTGGTGACCCAGTTCGTGGCCAATGATGAATCGGATTTGTTCGTCGGTGGTGGCGTCAACAATGGCCGATGTGAGCAACAGGTATTTGCGACCGAAGACTTGTCTGGCAAAGGCATTGAATAAGCCGTTGGAGTTGTAGATGAAGGCTTCTGGGGTACTGATGCCCAGTTTCTTGGCGCCTTCTTCAACCATGGCATGAATGTGCGGAAATTGTTCTGCGCTGATGAGGATCATGTTGCCCATGGCTGAAGCCCTGAACAACAAAGCTGAGACCACCATGAACACCACAAAAAGGATGACGTAAAAAGACATCGGCAGTAGGGCCACCAAAGTTTCGGAGTCTGCCGTAAAAAGGAAATACGCAAAGCCCAACCAGATGGCACCACCGATGAGGCAAAGGATCAGGTTGTAGTCACGCTCTGAGCTGGTTCTGTAAAACTTGACCGGCGAGTCACTCATGAAAACTCCAATGTGGTTGAAATCGTTTCAACCAATATAACTTGGAATTTCATCAATTTGCGAAATGGTCGTATGCACGCGTTAAGGAGTCGAAGTGCGTACGAGGATCAGGTCGATGCTGGTGCCCGGGACCGGAATCGAACCGGTACGCCCCTTATTCAGGATAGCGGCGGATTTTAAGTCCGCTGTGTCTACCAATTTCACCACCCGGGCTGTGCGTAGATGCCCTATTGTGGCAAATTTTGAAATCAGTTTTGAAGTGCCTGCTCTTTAAGCACAATGCGTTGTCCGACATCTTTAGGAATCATCACTTTAGAGCCTTGGAAATACACCTGCACAGCACTTATTTGGCTTGAACCGATCACCCAAGGCGAAGAACCATGGATGCTTCTTCCCTGCCCTGCTTTCAGGTTCACCACAGTTTGCACACGCTTGCCATCGTCCACACACACTTGAACATCCTTGGTGGGAAGCAAATAGACATATGAGCCTAGTTTGTTCACAGATACAGGCGAAGCAGGCGTGGGTTCTGCAGTCAGCAACTTGCAGTCGCCCGCAAGCTGCGAACTGCTGTTTGAAACAGCTACGGCCTCTGCTTGTTGGGTAGAGGGTTTGGTCTGCTCAGCAGAGGGAGGCTTGACCTCGGCAACAGCAGGCGCAGCCACTGGGGGAGCTGCGGGTGTCGGAGCAGCGGCGGGGCTGACAGGGCC
>JBEAMY010000046.1:0-2699 GCA_041165725.1 Pseudomonadota bacterium | reverse complement strand
ATGAACAAGCCCTCTGTCATGGCGGTCCGAATCAACGGCCAGCCCCACCAACTGCCCCAACCTGCCACCTTGCTCGATGCCATCGAGCAAGTGGGCATCAAGCCGCCCTTTGCGGCCGCCGTGAACCTGCAGTTCGTGCCCAAAAGCCAATACGCCAGCACACCGCTGTCGCCCGACGACCAGATCGAACTCATCGCCCCCATCACCGGTGGCTGAACCCCATGGCCCAAGACACTCCATTCAAGCTCTACGACACAGTTTTTCAAAGCCGCTTGTTGCTGGGCACTTCGCGCTACCCCTCGCCCGATGTGTTGGCCCAAGCCATTGCTGCGTCTGAACCGGGCATGCTCACCGCCTCGTTGCGCCGACAAACTGCCCAGGGCGATCAGAGCCAAGGGTTTTGGTCACTGATCAAACGCATGGGTGTGCCCATGCTGCCCAACACGGCGGGCTGTCACACGGCGCAAGAGGTCATCACCACCGCCGAGATGGCGCGCGAAGTGTTTGAAACCGACTGGATCAAGCTCGAACTCATTGGCGACGACTACACCTTGCAACCCGACACGCTGGGCCTACCCGACTGCGCGGATGCGCTGATTCGCCGGGGCTTCAAAGTCTTGCCCTATTGCACCGAAGACCTGATTCTTTGCCAACGCTTGGTGGACGTGGGTTGCCAAGCCGTCATGCCCTGGGCCGCGCCCATTGGCACGGGCAAAGGCCCCATCAACCCCGATGCCTTGCGACTGCTGCGCGAACGCTTGAGCGTGCCGCTCATCGTCGATGCAGGGCTTGGTCGCCCTTCGCATGCGTGCACGGTGATGGAATGGGGCTTTGATGGGGTGCTGCTCAACACAGCGGTGGCCCTTGCTCAAGACCCAGTGGGCATGGCGCGCGCCTTTGCCGATGCCGTTCGCGCCGGACGCCAAGCGTTTTTGGGTGGCGTGATGGCCGAACAAGATCAGGCGCAAGCCAGCACGCCAGTGCTGGGAATGCCGTTTTGGCACCAGTCATGAATCCGCAACTCAGCGCCAACACACAAGGCTTGTGGGCGCAGCTCCCAGCGCTTGCACAAGAAATCGCCCTCGCGCACGCCGAGCTTGCGATTGCGCACCCGCGTGCGCACGAACACCTTCAAGCTCACCTTCAAGGACGCCTCAACACCAACGCCAAGGCTTTCAACCCAGGCTTTGAAGTTGAGTTGGCCGTCCTGGCCTTGGGTTTTGAGTCCGAAGACGCCCAGCTTCTGGCCCAAGCCTGGCTCAGGCAAACCGCAAGGGCTGGCCAAAACACACCGGGTGCTGACTTAGACCCCAAGTCTTGGCCCAGCATGTTCGAAGACTTTGAACCAGAAGCAAGCCAAAACTCTTCACCCCTCAAAGCCCACGCACCTTGCCCAAAACGGCTTGGGCTTTATGTGGTGGCCCCCACAGCAGACTGGATCGCAAGGCTGGTCGAGATGGGTGTGCCCACGGTGCAGCTGCGATTTAAATCCGAAGACCCCAAGGCCATTGAGCGCGAAGTACAACAAGCGATTGCCCATGCAAGCGGCAGCGCCAGCCACCTCTACATCAACGACCACTGGCAACTGGCCATTGCCATGGGCGCATACGGCATTCACCTTGGGCAAGAAGACATAGACGGCGCCGACTTTGAGGCGATTCGCCAAAGCGGGTTGCGACTGGGTCTGAGCACCCACGGTTACAGCGAAATGCTTCGCGCGGCCAAACAGCGCCCCAGCTATTTGGCGCTGGGTGCCGTTTACGCCACCAACCTGAAGGTCATGCCCACGCAACCCCAAGGCCCCAAGCGGCTTGCTCGCTATGCGGCCCTCATGGGCCAGCGGTTCCCGCTGGTGGCCATTGGTGGCATCGACGAAGAACGACTGGACGAAGTGTTGCCCAGTGGCGTTGGCTCGGTTGCGGCGGTGAGGGCCATCTTGCAAGCGCAAGACCCCGCCCGCGAGGCCAAACGCTGGATGCAACGCTGCCCGGTTTGAGTTTCAGGCGTACTCGGAGATTTCGATCAGATTGAGGTCGGGGTCGCGCACATAAACCGAACGGATTTTTTGCGTCGCTCCTGTGCGCATCACCGGCCCTTCGATGATGGGCCAGTTGGCCGCTTGAAGTCGGGCCATGACCTCAGTCAGCGGAACGCTGGCGATGAAGCACCAGTCTTGCGAACCGGGAACCGGCAAGTGGGCTTTGGGCTCAAATTCGGCACCTTGCACATGCAGGTTGATTTTTTGATGCCCAAACTTGAAAGCCCGCCGCTGCACTGGTGGCGTGCCTCCCGTAAAGGTTTCGAGCTGCATGCCCATGACCTCGGTGTAGAAATGAATGCACTGAGCCTCGTGAGCGGTGGTCAGAACGAGGTGATCCAGGTGGTCGATCATGGCTTGGGCCTTTGGGATAGAGACAAGTAGCGTAGGGTAACGGATGCTGAATTGATCCAAAACAAAAAAATCAGCCCTCTGAACGCATTAAATTAATGCCTATGAAACAAGCCATCGCGGTAGAAGCCGCCGCACAAAAAATCTGGCCCGGCGCCCGCCTCATGGTGGGCGGATTCATGGGCGTGGGCTCCCCCCACCGGCTCATCGATGCCATCGTTGCCCAAGGCATTGGCAATCTCACCCTCATCAGCAACGACACCGCCCGCCCCGGCGAAGGCGTGGGCAAGCTGATTTCGGCGGGCTTGGT
>JBEAMY010000045.1:0-5277 GCA_041165725.1 Pseudomonadota bacterium | reverse complement strand
AGGCAAACGCTTGATGCCGCACACGAAGTTGGATCGCAAATATGCATGGGGGCCGGTTTGCTCGATGCGCTTGACGCGTTCGACCAGTGCCTGCAACAACACCCTCACCTCCAGCCTGGCCAACCACATACCCAGACATGCGTGAGGGCCGCCTTGTCCGAAAGCCAGATGGCGGTTCACCCCTCGGTGCAGGTTGACTGAGAACGGCTGATCAAACACGCGCTCGTCGCGATTGCCCGAGATGAACCACAACAAAATCTTGTCGCCCGCACGCACGGTCTTGCCGTGGAATTCAAAGTCTTCAGTGGCAGTTCGACGAAAGTGGGTCGCCGGCGAAGCCCACCGGATGAACTCATCGGCCACACCGTCCCAATCCTCAGGCGTCTTGAGGCTTTGCAAATCGTCCATGAGGCCAGGCTGATTGGCCAGCGCGTGCATGGCCGCAGCAATCGTGTAGCGCGTGGTGTCATTGCCAGCGGCCACCAGCAAGCAAAAGAAATTGCGAAATTCGGTATCGCTGATCACATGGCCTTGGGCATCGGCTTGCAAGATGAGGTGCAAGATGCCTTGCGTGTCACCCAGGGCTTTTTTGTCGGCCATGAGTTTGGCCGCATAGTCAAAGAGTTCAGCGCCAGCGGGTGATCGGAAAGGCATGAACCGGTAAGCCTCGGTGTCGGTCTGATCGACCACATGCTGTGTGAAATCGCTGTCGGTGTTGGCCATCAAGGCATCGCCTTTTTCCACCAACCAATCCAGGTCTTGTTCGGGCAGACCGGCAATGCGACCCAACATGCGCATGGGCAACTGCCTAGCGATGGTGTGGACGGCCTCAAACTCACCCAATGGCAAGGTTTGCGCCAGGATGGTGTCGCACAGTTCACGGATTTGATGTTCGTACTGAGCCATCATGGGTTTGGAAAAGGCCTTGGCCACCAACATGCGGGTTCGGGTGTGCTCTGGCGGATCGGTTTCCTGAAAGGTTCGGCGCGCCAGGTATTCCTCGCGGGTCTGGTCTTCCATGCGAATGCCTTGGGCCGAACTCACTTGCTGGAAATTGCGGTTGAGTTCCATGATGTCGGCATGGCGGGTGACTGACCAAAAGCCTTTGCCGCCCGACCACTCGCACCAAGCAAGTGGATCGTGATCGCGCATTCGCTTGAAAGTGTTGTGGGGCGTGCCGTTGACAAAGCTGTCGTGATCGGAGAGATCGGCATGGCCGTCGTCGGTGGGGATCCAAAGCGTCATGTGTGGGCCTTCCACGCTTGCTCGAAAAATTGCGCTATCCAATGCGCCATGACCGGTGCGTCGTTAACCTGTTGCAGACTCAGGCGAGCCTGGGCAAGGGTGTCACCATCGACACGCGAAGCAAGTTGGTCCAAAAGCCCTTGCATGAACGCCAGCGGCATCTCGGGATGGTATTGGGTGGTCAGGAAGTGCGAGCCGATTTGCAAGGCCCCAACAGGACAAAACGGCGAACGGCTGATGACTTCAGCGCCCTCTGGCACTCGGGTCACCTGTTCGATGTGCGCCGCATGCAAATGCATGTGGGGCATGTGCGGGCCAGGTGGGTTCATCCAGTCGCGCTGCACCGTCCATTCGGTTTGGGCCACGCCCAAGCCCCAACCTCCCGGGTGTGCTTTGACTTCACCACCCAAGGCTTTGGCCACGGCTTGATGACCAAAGCAAAGGCCCACCAGCGGCCAACGCTTGGCATGGGCCCTGCGAATGAAATCCAGCAAGGGGGGTAGCCACGGCCACTGCGTGTCGTTGACCGAGGCGGGGCTGCCCGTGATCACATGGCCGTCGTGCGCGTCGACTGCGGGCAGGGGTTCGCCGTCGCGCAAAGCCACTTCCACATAGGTCCAATCGGGACGGACCGCTTGCAGCAGTTGGCGAACGCGCTGAGCATCGTTGGGAAAACTTCGAGCGAAGTCGGATCGGTCGGTGTTGGTCAGCAAGATGGCGATTGATCGCATTCCGTTCCTCTCTGGTGGGGTCATCCTAGGCAATCCAAGCCCTTCTTGTTATCAAGATTGGGCAAGGCCATCTTCGGGTTTTCACGAAGCACGGCCAAGCCTGGCCTGGGCAAACATGCGCCGATGTCTCTCCAAGCCACTGTGCCGTTGTGGGCCAAGGCCCAGCACACCTCAGACCTTGACCAGCATGCACTGGCCCAGTCCAACTGGACGCTGGACTACCAGCAGCTTTCGCCCGGACGCTGGCAAGGGCATTTGGTGCAAATTCAGCTGCCCGAGGTGATCTTGCTGCGCGAGGACACCTGGCCTGCCACGCACCAACACGGCCGCATCGATGACCATCTGTTTGGTTTTGCGATGTCCTTGCACCCCAGAACCGATCTGATCTTTCATGGGCAGCGCGTCCCCGAGCACGGCATGTTGGTGGGCCGTGGCAATGCCTTGGACCTCATCACGCCAGCCCAGTTCACCCTCATGGCCTTGTTGGTCGATCAATCGCTGATCGAGCCGCTGTGGCAGCGCATGTACCACCGTCCTTTGGCGGCCTGGCTGGAACAGCAACGGGTATTGGAGACCACAGAGCCCAAGGCGCAGGCCTTGCGAGAACATCACATTCGGGTGATGAACGAACTCATGGGCTTGGCCCAGCAGTCCTTGCCCGAACGCACAGCTCTCACCTTGCGAGACGAGTTGCTGATGGAGTGGATCGAGGCCTTGCCCGCTCGCGTGAGTCCCAACGAATCGCCACACCTGATTCGCAAGCGCAAGCTGTTGGCCAAGGCCTGCGAACTCATGAACCATCAAAGCGAAACGCCCTTGTCGATCGAGGCCCTGTGCCAAGAAATTGGCACCAGCCGCCGCACGCTCAACTATGTCTTTCAAGACCTGATGGGGTTGTCGCCTGCACGTTATCAAAGGGCCTTGAGGCTCAATGCTGTGCGCCGCGCATTGCGTCAGGCCAAACCGGGCACCACCGTTCAGGACGTTGCCTCCGAGTGGGGGTTTTGGCACCTTGGCCAATTCGCGCGCGACTACCGACAACTCTTTGGCGAGAAGCCGTCGGCCACACTGGGCGAGTGAGTCGACCTCCACTGGGGAATGCCCTGACTCTTGAATGCACAAATTTGATAGACCTCTGTATTGAATGAGGGCAATCTACGCGCCCATGCACCACACCCCTTGGTTCCATCAAAAGGCCAGCGAGCTCACCGCAGCGCTGGCCTCTGGCCAATGGTCGTCGCTTGAGCTGACGCAAGCGCACATCGATCGCATCGAGGCCATGGACGGCCCCATCAATGCCGTGGTGGTAAGGCGCTTTGAGCAAGCCTTGGCTGAAGCGAGGGCCGCCGATGAGGCACGTGCTCAAGGCAAAACATGGGGACCACTCCACGGCCTGCCCATGACCGTCAAGGAAGCCTTCAATGTCAAAGGCTTGCCCACGTGCTGGGGCTTTGAGCAGTTTGCCAAGCACATGGCCCAAGACCACGCAGTGATGGTCCAACGCCTGGTGCAAGCTGGCGCAGTGATATTGGGCAAAACCAATGTGCCTGTGGCCTTGTCCGACTGGCAAAGTTTCAATCCGGTCTATGGCACCACGTCCAACCCTTGGGATTTGAGCCGTTCGCCAGGTGGTTCTTCGGGCGGTGCAGCGGCAGCACTGGCTGCGGGCTTTACTCCTTTGGAATTGGGCAGCGACATTGGAGCCTCGATCCGCAATCCGGCGCATTACTGTGGGGTGTATGGCCACAAGCCCACTTGGGGCTTGCTGACCATGCAAGGCCATGAATTGCCAGGCACTGTGTGTGCAGACACCTTGGACATCGCAGCGGTGGGCCCGATGGCGCGCAGTGCCACCGACTTGATGCTGGCCATGGAGGTCTTGGCCCGTCCTCTTGCCCAGTACAGCCCCATGGGTTGGATGGCCTGCGAATGGGAACGCCGATTCACCACGCACAAGGGCTTGAGGGTGGCGATCGTGGATGACTCGCATGAAGCCCCGGTGGACGATGCCATCCGCGAACGGCTGGACGAACTGGCCCAATTCCTGTCTGAGCAAGGGGTGCAAGTGACCACGGGGCAAAGGCCTGTGGATGACCACGAAACCCATGCTTGCTACATGCATTTGTTGCGCAGTGCCACTGGGGCCATGCTCGACGATGCGACCTGGGCCCACAACCAGCGTGTGGCCGCCAGCTTTGAAGCGCACCGCGACGACACCGAGACACGAACCTTTCGCGCCAGTGTGATGAGCCATCGCGAATGGGTGATGTGGGATCAGCGCCGCATTCGATTGCGTCAGCAATGGCAGGCGTTTTTCGAGCAGTTCGATGTGCTGATCGCACCGGTGGCGACCTCGCTGCCCATCCACCACAACCACCAAGGCCAGCGCTGGGAGCGCATGGTGAACGTCAATGGCCAGCCTCAACCGCACACCCACTCCTTATTCTGGGCGGGCTACCCCGGTGTGGTGGGTCTGCCCGCCACCGCTTTTCCGCTGGGCCTGACCCGAGAGGGCTTGCCTGTGGGTGCACAAATCATTGCGCCGCACCGGCATGATTTACTGGGTTTGGGTTTGGCCCAATGGCTGGAAACCGCCTGGCGAGGGTTTGTCCCAGCACCCGACTGGATGGGTTCAACATGAGCCTGGTCAACAACGGGTTCAGCTGGCAAAACTGCATGGGTTTTCATGGGTGTGCCCACGCGCACCTCTTGGCTATATTCGACCCTTGTCCCGAGCATTGGGGACGGGATTTCACTTTCACCCCCAAAAAGGAGATGATTCCATGATTCGACGTTCATTTGTTTCGGCTGTGGCTGCAGCCAGCGTGGTTTGTGCCACGTGGCTGGCAGGGCCCGCGCACGCGCAAAGCGACACCAAGGTGTTTCGCTTTGTTCCCCACGCCAACCTGGCCGTGCTTGACCCCATCTGGACCACGGCTTATGTGACCCGCAACCACGCCTACATGGTTTATGACACCTTGTTCTCTGAAGATGCGCAGGGCAACATCAAGCCGCAAATGGTTGACACCTATTCGGTGTCAGGCGACAAAAAGACCTGGACCTTCAAGCTGCGCAGCGGACTTGAATTCCACGACGGTAAACCCGTCACCAGCGCCGACGTGGTGGCTTCGCTCAAGCGTTGGGCCAGCCGCGACGCCATGGGCGGTGTGCTCAACACCTTCATTGACCGCTACGAAACCCCCAGCGCCGACACCTTCCGCATGGTTCTCAAAGAGCCCTGTGGCATCGTCATTGATGCATTGGGCAAAGCGTCTTCCAACGTGCCCTTCATCATGCCCGA
>JBEAMY010000044.1:0-2856 GCA_041165725.1 Pseudomonadota bacterium | reverse complement strand
GAAGCGCCCATTTGATTCAAAGCTGCTACGGCATCCAAAAAGAAGTTTTCAATGCGTTCAATGGAGCCATCGGGATGAACCAGCAATGCGTCATCACCTGAGCGCACCACGCGCAAGCCGTCATCCAACCAAGACTGCAATTGCGACATGGCAGCGGGCAAGGAATCAGCAGCGGGCTGCTTGGAACCTGAAAACAAGAATGACAATGGGTTGAACTTCTTCATACCGACTCAACTCGATCTTTTTTGGACAAATCGATAATCGGTCATAGCGGGCAAAGTTGTAGCCCCGGATCACTAATTGAAATAACTTGTAAAGATCAACAGCTTAGGCGGTTGTCTTGCAATGAAGGAATCGACCTGGTCAGGCTGAGCTTGAGCTTCAAATGGATACGATTAAAGAATTAATTGCAGGTCGTGAATAAATAAATGGTATTAATTAATTTTGCGAGTTGTAACTCGATGCAAACCTGCAAAAAAATAAAAATCGCAGAGGGCTGATGCCAGTCACTCCCACTCTATCGTTGCCGGAGGTTTGCTGCTCACATCCAAGGTGACACGATTGATTCCTCTGACCTCATTGATGATTCGAGATGAAACCTTTTTAAGCAATGAATAGGGCAACTCAGCCCAATCGGCCGTCATGAAGTCGCTGGTCTGAACAGCCCGTAAGGCCACCACATGGTCGTAAGTGCGACCGTCGCCCATGACGCCCACGCTTTTGACCGGTAAAAAAACAACAAAAGCCTGACTGGTCAGGTCATACCAGCTCTTGCCGCTGTTGGGGTCGATGCACTGCCTGAGCTCTTCAATGAAGATGGCGTCCGCTTTTCTCAGCAAATCCGCATACTCCTTTTTGACTTCACCCAAGATGCGAACCCCCAAGCCGGGGCCAGGAAAAGGATGGCGATACACCATGTCACGCGGCAAACCCAGAGCCACGCCAAGCTCCCTCACCTCGTCTTTGAACAAGTCTCGCAAAGGCTCCAAAAGTTTGAGGCCAAGTTGCTCTGGCAAACCGCCCACGTTGTGGTGGCTTTTGATGGTGACGGCTTTTTTGCTTTTCGCGCCACCACTTTCGATGACATCTGGGTAAATCGTGCCTTGCGCCAAAAAGCTGGCACCACGGTGACCAAGCCCACCGGCCTTGAGTTTGGCGGCCTCGGCTTTGAAGACATCGACAAACAAGCGCCCAATGATTTTTCGCTTTTGCTCAGGCTCGCTGACACCGGCCAGTTCACCCAAGAACAGATCGCTAGCGTTCACTCGGATCACCTTGGCATGCAATTGCCCTTCGAACATGTCCATGACCATGTCGCCCTCGTTGAGGCGCAAGAGGCCGTGGTCAACGAACACACAAGTGAGTTGATCGCCAATGGCACGGTGAATCAAGGCTGCAGCGACTGAGGAATCGACTCCGCCCGACAAGCCCAGAATGACCTCTTCGTCACCGACTTGCTCTCGTATCTTGGCCACGGCCTCATCGATGTAATTGCCCATGATCCAGTCGGGCTTGGCTGCGCAAATGCCCAACACAAAACGCTCCAGCAAGGCCTTGCCTTGAAGGGTGTGCGTGACTTCCGGGTGAAATTGAACCGCATAAAAATGCCTGGCCTCGTCGGCCATGCCAGCAATGGGGCAAGCCGGCGTCGATGCCATGACTTTGAAACCCGGTGGCAAAGAGGTGACCTTGTCGCCATGACTCATCCAGACCTTAAGCATGCCGTGGCCTTCTGCGGTCGAGAAATCCTCGATGCCCTTCAACAGCTGGGTGTGACCATGTGCCCTCACCTCTGCATAGCCAAATTCACGCGTTTGACCGGGCTGGACCTGGCCACCGAGTTGCTGGGCCATGGTTTGCATGCCATAGCAAATGCCCAAAACAGGCACACCCAACTCAAACACAGCATCGGGGGCTTTGTCGTCGACTTCGTAGACGCTGGCATGAGAGCCCGAAAGAATGATGCCCTTGAGCGTGCCATCTGCGGCTTGGGCACGCACCCAGTCGCTGCTGACGTCACAGGGATGGACCTCGCAATAGACATGTGCCTCTCTCACCCTGCGCGCGATGAGTTGGGTCACTTGGGAGCCGAAGTCAAGAATGATGATTTTTTGATGAGACATGCCAATCGCACTCATGTTCAAGGCAGCGACATGTTGATCGCCAATGAAAAACGGCTGCCAGAGGAGCCGTTATCAGCCTGTTCAGATTGAATTCATCTTAGCACCCGAGGGCTGCGTCACTCGGAGCGGTAATTGGGGGCTTCCTTGGTGATTTGGACATCGTGAACGTGGCTTTCGCGCATGCCCGCCGAGGTGATTTGCACGAATTCAGCGCGATCGCGCATGTCTTCAATGGACGCGCAACCGCAATAACCCATGCTGGCCCGCAAGCCTCCCGCCATCTGATAGAGGATGGCCACCACCGAGCCCTTGTAGGGGACTCTCCCCTCAATGCCCTCGGGCACCAATTTGTCAGCATTGGGATTGCCGGTGCTGCTCTCCTGAAAGTAGCGGTCGGCGCTGCCTTGTTGCATGGCGCCAATCGACCCCATGCCCCGATAACTCTTGTAGCTGCGGCCCTGATAAAGAATGACTTCGCCTGGCGCCTCTTCGGTGCCTGCAAACATGCCACCCATCATCACGGTGCTGGCACCTGCTGCAATGGCTTTGGCGATGTCGCCGCTGAAGCGAATCCCACCGTCTGCAATGAGAGGTACCTTGGCCTTGTCAAGGGCTGTGGCGACGTTGTCGATGGCGGTGATCTGGGGCACACCCACGCCCGCAACGATGCGGGTGGTGCAAATCGAACCCGGCCCGATTCCAACTTTGACGGCATCGGCACCTGCATCGGCCA
>JBEAMY010000043.1:0-3511 GCA_041165725.1 Pseudomonadota bacterium | reverse complement strand
CATCGTGCCCATGCGGTGGCCCGAGACGTTGAGCACGTCGTCGATGCGGCCAGTGATGGTGAAGTAGCCGGTTTTTTCGTCACGGATCGCGCCGTCGCCTGCGAGGTAGTACTTGCCCTGGAAGTCAGCGGGGTAGTAGCTCTTCTTGAAACGCTCGGGGTCGCCCCAGATGGTGCGGATCATGGAGGGCCAGGGGCGCTTGATCACCAAGATGCCGCCTTGTCCGTTGGGGACGTCTTTGCCGGTCTCGTCAACCACAGCGGCCTGGATGCCGGGGAAGGGCAAGGTACAAGAGCCGGGAACCATGGGGGTCACGCCAGGCAAAGGGGTGATCACATGGCCGCCGGTTTCGGTTTGCCAGAAGGTGTCAACGATGGGGCAACGCTTGCCGCCCACATGGTCGTAATACCACTCCCATGGGGCGGGGTTGATGGGCTCGCCCACCGAACCCAGCAAGCGCAGGCTCTTGAGGTTGTAGCGGTCGGGGTGAACGTCGGCGTTGGTTTCTGCGGCCTTGATCAGCGAACGGATCGCGGTGGGGGCCGTGTAGAAGATGGTGACCTTGTGCTTTTCGATCATCTGCCAGAAGCGGCCAGCGTCGGGATAGGTGGGGATGCCTTCGAACACAACTTCAGTGCCACCCAAAGCCAAGGGCCCGTAGGTGATGTAGCTGTGGCCGGTGACCCAGCCGATGTCGGCCGTGCACCAGAAGATGTCGTCGGCCTTGAGGTCGAAGGTCCATTCGGTGGTGAGCGCAGCGTGCAGCAAGTAGCCGCCCGTGCTGTGCTGAACCCCCTTGGGTTTGCCGGTAGAGCCCGAGGTGTAGAGCAAGAACAAGGGGTGCTCGGCCTCAACCCAAACGGGGTCGCAGGTGCTGCCCTGTTTGTCGACCACGTCGGCAGCCCAGACATCGCGGCCAGCCGTCATGGCGATGTCGGCACCTGAGCGCTTGACCACCACGACGTTTTTGATGGTGTCGCAGCCGCCCAGCGCCAAGGCCTCGTCCACGATGGACTTGAGGGGCAGGAGCTTGCCACCACGGACTTGGTTGTCGGCGGTGATCACGGCTTTTGCGCCGGTGTCTTCGATGCGGTCGCGCAGCGACTGCGCCGAGAAACCGCCAAAGACCACCGAGTGGATCAGGCCCAAACGGGCACAGGCTTGCATGGCGGCCACGCCGTCGACCGACATGGAGATGTAAATGATGACGCGGTCGCCCTTGGTGAGGCCCAAGGATTTGTAAGCGTTGGCAAACTGGCAAGTCCTGGCCAGCAATTGAGCGTAGCTGGTGCGGGTGACCGATCCGTCGTCGGCTTCAAAGATGATGGCGGTCTTGTCGCCCAGGCCGCGTTCGATGTTGCGGTCCAAGCAGTTGTAAGAGGCGTTGAGCGTGCCGTCTTCGAACCACTTGAAGAAGGGCGCGTTGGATTCGTTGAGCACTTTGGTGAAAGGTTGCTTCCAGCTCAGGAGGCGGCGAGCCTGTTCAGCCCAAAAACCTTCGTAATCGGTTTCGGCTTTTTTGCACAAGGCTTCATAGGCGGCCATGCCCGAGACGGCGGCCTTTTTGACAAATTCTGCGGGGGGCTGGTGGATCACCAACTCGTGGGCGTTACTCATGAAAGCGTCTCCTGCTCGGAATGGTTCTGAAATGAAAGCTTTGGACTGTGGGGCCCGGCTCTTACATGCCACTGACTTTAGATGAACCCAAACCGCAAAGGTCTCAGGGACTCCGATAATGGTGGCCCTGACTTGATCTGAATCAGACGCCATGAGCCAATCCGCCCCCAGCTCCCTTGCCCGCTTCATCTTTGCCACCCGCTGGTTACAACTTCCGCTTTACCTGGGGTTGATCGCTGGTCAGGCGGTTTATGTCTACCACTTTTGGGTCGAACTGGTCCATTTGCTGGAGGCTGTTTTTGGCAACACCGCCGCCTTGCAGATGTTGGTGGAAAGCATTGGCTATAAAACCACTGCGCCGGTGACCAGCCTCAACGAGACCATCATCATGTTGGTGATCTTGGGCTTGATCGACGTGGTGATGATCTCCAATCTGCTGATCATGGTCATCGTTGGTGGCTACGAAACCTTTGTTTCGCGCATGTACCTCGAAGATCACCCCGACCAGCCCGAGTGGCTCAACCATGTGAACGCGTCGGTGCTCAAGGTCAAGCTGGCGACCGCCATCATTGGCATCTCGTCCATCCACTTGCTCAAGACCTTCATCAACGCCGCCAACTACGATGAGAAGGTGCTGATCTGGCAAACGCTGATCCACATTGCCTTTTTGCTCAGTGCCATGGCGATTGCCTACACCGACCGCATCATGGGCCACGCCCATTCACCCGGCTCAGGGCACTAAACTCCTTTTTCTACCTCTGCTCTTTAGATTGAAGTGAACTGACATGACTGCCATCCGCGCCAAAGACCTGATCGAATCCATCTCCGCTGCCTTGCAATACATCAGCTACTACCACCCAGCGGATTACATCCAGCACCTGTCACGCGCCTACGAACGCGAGCAATCACCCGCCGCGCGCGATGCCATCGCACAAATCCTGACCAACAGCAAGATGAGCGCCTTGGGCCACCGCCCGCTATGCCAGGACACTGGCGTGGTCAACGTCTTCCTCAAAGTGGGCATGGACGTTCGCTGGGAAGGTTTCACCTCCAGTCTTGAAGACGCCGTCAATGAAGGTGTGCGCCAGGGCTACAACCACCCTGACAACACCTTGCGCGCATCGGTCGTGGCCGATCCCCAATTCGCTCGCAAAAACACCCGCGACAACACGCCTGCCGTGATCTTTTACGAAATCGTTCCCGGCAACACCGTTGAAGTCACGGTGGCGGCCAAGGGCGGCGGCTCTGAGAACAAATCCAAGATGGTCATGCTCAACCCCAGCGACTCGGTGGTGGATTGGGTGCTCAAGACCGTGCCCACCATGGGCGCTGGCTGGTGCCCGCCCGGCATGTTGGGCATTGGCATCGGTGGCACCGCCGAGAAGGCCGCGCTGATGGCCAAAGAAAGCCTGATGGAAGACCTGGACATGTACGAGTTGCAGGCCAAGGCCGCTAAGGGCGAAAAACTCAGCCAGGTCGAAGAGTTGCGCCTTGAGCTCTATGACAAGGTCAATGCGCTGGGCATTGGCGCACAAGGCTTGGGGGGGCTCACCACCGTGCTCGATGTGAAGATCAAGATGTACCCCACCCATGCGGCGTCCAAGCCCGTGGCCATGATCCCCAACTGCGCGGCCACCCGCCACGCCCACTTTGTGCTTGATGGCTCGGGGCCGGTTTATCTTGACCCGCCCGCTCTGGACTTGTGGCCCAGCGTCGATTGGAAGCCCGACACCCAAAAGAGCCGCCGCGTGAACCTCAACCAGCTCACCAAGGCCGAAGTGGCCAGCTGGAAGCCGGGCGACACCTTGCTGCTTTCTGGCAAGTTGCTCACTGGCCGCGATGCCGCGCACAAGCGCATTCAAGACATGCTGGCCAAAGGTGAAAAGCTGCCGGT
>JBEAMY010000042.1:0-6712 GCA_041165725.1 Pseudomonadota bacterium | reverse complement strand
CTTGGTCGCCTCGTGCACCCGCTGCCAAAGCGCGCGCCAGTTCGCCGCCAGAGACCACGTCGAACCCGCAACCCGCCCGTGCAAACACCTGCAACACGGCCAGGCTGGAGTTGGCCTTCATGGCGTAGCAAATCGTCGCCTTGCGACCGGCAAAACCCTTTTGGTAGGCCGACAAGGCTTGAAGCATCGCCGCCTTGGAATACACGTACAAGGGTGTGCCGTACTCGCGGGCGAGGTCGGACAAAGCCACCCCTTCAAGGTGCAACTCGCCGTGGGCATGGTGAAGAAAAGGCGCACCCGGCAAAGTGCTCATGGGCGCAGGAGAAGCTGTGGAAGTGGCGGAAGTGGCCAAGGCAATCACCTGGTGGTCGTTCGGGGGGCGTCATCGGGGAGGTACAAGGGTCCGTATTGACCGCAGCCGAGCAGGGTCAAACACAGCAAGCCAGCACATCCCCAACGGCTCCATACAATGAATTTGTGCATGAACAAATTGTAGAACCCATGACCGATCCTGAATTCATGGACCTCGCTGAGTCCTTGTTGCGCCGGGTAGAAGCCCAGTGTGACCAGATCAATGAAACCACCGAGGCCGACATCGATAACCAACGCGTGGGCGGCATGGTCACCCTGACTTTCGCCAACCGCAGTCAAATCATCATCAACCTGCAAAAGCCTTTGCACGAGATTTGGATGGCGACGCGAAGCGGGGGTTATCACTATCGCTGGACGAACTCCGAATGGGTGGACACCAAAGGCGGTCAGGGTTTTTGGTCGCAGTTGAGTGACGATGCCAGCGTGCAAGCCGCCGTAAAAATGGTTTTTGTCCAGTAAAAAAGAAGACCCGTTTCAGTTCTTGAACAAATCCAGAATCTGACGCTTTTCGCCCCGGTCCGGGTTGCCGACTTCATTCGATTGACCTTGGATGCCCAGCTGGGTCACGCCGCTCTTGCGGCCGTACTCCGAGAAAAACCAATCCCCTGATTCATAGACCACGCCTCTGGGAGTGTGCAATTCGGTATCGGGCACATTGTTCAGGGCGTGCTGCATGAAACGGATCCAAATGGGCAAGCTCAAGCCACCACCGGTTTCGTTGTCGCCCAGCTTGCGTGGGGTGTCGTAGCCAATCCAGGTCACCGCCGTCAGCGTGGGGTGATAGCCCGCAAACCAAGCGTCCATGGAGTCGTTGGTGGTTCCCGTTTTGCCATAAAGGTCGCGTCGCTTGAGTGTCGATTGGGCACGTGCGGCTGTTCCTGAGCGGGTCACTTCATTGAGCATGGAAGACATCACAAAGGCATTGCGCTCGTCGATGGCGCGTGAATTGTCATCGAGCTCAATCGGCGTGTACTTCGACAAGACCTTGCCACTGGGGTCAGTGACCTTGGTGATGAGGTAAGGGTTCACGCGGTAGCCGCCATTGGCAAAGACCGAATAGCCCACCGCCACCTGCATGGGAGTGACCGAGCCTGCACCCAATGCCATGGTGAGGTAGGGCGGATGGCGTTGGGCATCAAAGCCAAATCGCTCAACCCACTCCTGAGCTTGATGCGGCCCCACCGACTGCAACAAGCGGATGGACACCATGTTTTTGGATTTCGCCAAGGCCGTCTTCATGGACATGGGGCCTTCGAACTTGCCGTCGTAGTTTTTGGGCTCCCAAGGCTGGCTGCCCGTGGCCGCAGCATCGAAGAACAGGGGCGCATCGTTGATCATGGTGGCCGGGGTGAAGCCTCGCTCCAGTGCGGCCGAATAAATGAAGGGCTTGAAGCTGGAGCCAGGCTGTCGCCATGCCTGGGTCACGTGGTTGAACTTGTTTTTTTCAAAGTCGAAGCCTCCGACCAAAGCGCGAATCGCCCCATCGGCTGGATTCATGGCGATGAATGCGCCTTCGACCTCAGGCAACTGGGTGATGGCCCACTGCTTGTCTTCGCCTTGAAGGATGCGCACCACTGCGCCCGGACGCAAGCGAATGTTGTTGGGGGCCTTGTCGGCCAAGCCCGACTCAACGGGTTTGAGGCCAGCCCCTTTGATGGTGATCAGCTCGCCATTGGGGCGGGCCACTTCAACCTTCTGACGCGAGGCATTGATCACCACGGCGGCGAGCAAATTGCCCTTGTCGCCTTGATCGGCAATCGCATCATCGATGGCATCTTCGCGCTCGTTGTCGTTGACGGGAAGTTCAATGAATTTTTCGGGGCCACGATAGCGCTGACGAGACTCGTACTCAAGAATGCCTTTGCGCAAGGATTGATAGGCCGCTTCTTGATCGCCCAAATCGACCGTGGTGTAGACGTTGAGCCCGCGCGTGTAAACCTCGTCGCCGTACTGCAAGAACATCATCTGGCGAACCATCTCAGCCACGTAGTCGGCGTGGCCGGTCGATGCGGCCTTGTGGTTGCGCACCGAGAGCACTTCTTTTTTGGCAGCTTCGGCTTGCTCTGTGGTGATGAAGCCGTTGTCGACCATGCGGTCAAGAATGTAGTGCTGCCTCACGGTGGCGCGCTTCAAGTTGCGCACCGGGTTATATGCCGATGGGGCTTTGGGCAAGCCAGCCAGCATGGCCGCTTGAGCCAGTGTGATTTTTTCAAGCGGCTGACCGAAATACGCTTCGCTGGCGGCGGCAAAGCCGTAAGCGCGCTGGCCCAGGTAAATCTGATTGAGGTAGATCTCGAAGATCTGGTCTTTGCTCAACGTGTGCTCGAGCTTGAGCGTGAGCAACAACTCATAGATTTTGCGGGTAAACGTTTTTTCAGACGTCAAATAGACGTTGCGTGCCACCTGCATGGTGATGGTCGAAGCACCCTGGCTCTTGGCGCGGCTCAAGTTGGCCAGACTGGCGCGGATCAGCCCGATGTAGTCCACGCCGCCGTGCTGGTAAAAGCGCGCGTCTTCAACCGCAAGAACGGCTTGCTTCATCACCGCCGGGATGTCTTTGAAGGGCACCATCTTGCGACGCTCTTCACCGAACTCGCCCATGAGCTTGCCATCCACCGAGAAGATGCGCATGGACTGCTTGGGGCGGTAATCGGAGAGGTTGGCCACATCGGGCAACTTGGGATAGGCCATGGCCAGCATCACGCCCACCAACAACCCAGCGGCCAGTACCGCTGCGGTGCTCAACCCAATGAACCAGACCAGAAAACCCACCAGCACGTGCTTGAGCGGCGAGCCGGTGGGCGCAGTGCTTTCCCGGGTGGATTCTTCTGAGGGGGAAGACGACTCATCGTCGGTCTTCGGTTTGGTGGTCATGGTGACAGCAGGCAACGCCCAAGCAAATTTAAAGCGATTGTAGGAAAAAGCGTCAGCGTGACTTTCACCGGCCTGCCAAGTCCTCTCCTACAACTCCAGCCTTTACTTTCAGGGAGACGCACATGAACCGATGGCCTTTCATGCCCGGCAACTCGCGACACGCCGTGGGCATTTGCTTTGAAGGTGATGGCGTGCACTGGGTCGAGGTCGATTGGCCCCGCCGCCAAATACCGCGCGTGACCAGCCAAGGGGTCTGTGATCGGTCTTCGCTCAATGGCCGCAAAGACTGGAATGCCTTGTGGCGTCAGTCTGGCGTGCGTGCGCGCAGAACCGGTCTGGCCTTGAATGAGCAGTCGGTGATTCGCCTGCGGGTGCCCTTGCCCTTGGGGTTGCGCCAGCGCGAAAAATGGTTTTTGCTGGAGCAAAGCCTGCAAGCCCAACTGCCATGGCCCTTGGCTGACACCGCGTGGGACTGCCAGATCGGCGGTCGACCTGTGCCTGGCGAACCCGGCGGCATGGACTTTGACGACCAAGACGGATCGCACGCCGAGTCAGAGTGGGTCAACGTGGTCGCGACACCCAAAACCGAGCTGCGCAACAGCCGACAGTGGTGCGCCCGTGCAGGGCTTCGGCTGATCCGGCTGGAACCACTGGCCCAGGCACGCGCTCGCGCCGCGCGCTGGCAACACCTTTGGTCTGAAATGGGGTCAGATCCCGATTTCGCAGCCATGGGGTCAGATCCCGATTTCGCGCAGCGAAACTCGGGCTCTGACCCCATACCAACTCCCCCATCACCAACGCCCCCATCATCCCCACCCACCACCGCTATGCAAGTGGCTCTGGGGCTGGCCCTTGGCACGGTGCAATCATGAAGCCATGGCTCACTTGGGGCGAGGCCAAATGTGCGGCCATTCACGACGCCGTTTGGCCGGGGCGTTGGGGCCGCGTGATCCCAGCCACCGACATCAACCTCTTGCCTTGGCGGCGATTCCGACAGGGGCTGGAGTGGGCCGCATGGTTACTCGGCCTGATGCTGGGTGCGGGTTTGGGCCTGCTGGTGGCCCATGTGCACCAGCAGTACCGACAAGCCGACGCGACCCAATGGCAACAGCACGGCGAGGTGCTGCGCCAGCAGTTGCATGAGGCGCAAACGCACATCGCCCATTGGCAGCAGCGCTGGGCATGGCAGCTCGAGCGAGAGGCGTGGCAGGCCTGGCGAGGCGAGGCTTTTCGTGGCCTGATGCAGCCCTTGCAAGCCCCCAAGGGTGAGGTCTTGTTCAGGGCCATGAGTTGGGATGGGCGGCAGGCCCAAGCCGAAATCTGGGTGGTTCACCCTGAGCTTGCTGCCGAATGGTTAGAGACCCACTGGACGCCTTATTCCCAATCGGGCTACACCAGTCCAAATGCCATTGCCAGCCCAAGTTCCAACCCAAGTTCCAACCCAAGTGGCCGTTCCAATTCGCGGCCCCCAGCGCAATGGCGCACTGCGGGCGAGTGGCAAGCCCTTCGGAAAGAGGCGGGCGAGGTGGGTGCGATTGGGGCCACGGTGTGGGCCAACCGTTGGCAAAGCCAGCCGTCATTGAAAAGCAAGGCATCTTCATGAAAACTTGGACGACACCTCTGATCGGCTTGGGCTTGGGCATGTTGATCGGCCTTGTGGGCGTGGCCATCGCTGAATTCGCGCAGGACAACGTGGTCGAAGAGGCCCAACATGCCAGCGAACTCATAGGGCGCGACTTGCATCTGGCCAAAGATCAGTTGCGGCGTTTTGAAGAGCGCTGGCAAGCTCAGACGCACTTGCCGCTGCCCGAGCCTTTGCTGCCGCCACCACCTTCAATCCCTTTGAACAGCCAGCAGTTCCGCGAACGTCTTGCACAAAGCCTCGCGCTCAATGGTTTGCACAATGGCTTTCTCAATGGCGAGCCATCTCTTGAGCTCAGTGAGTCCAGCACGCAGGACATTCACTTGAACGTCTCGGCCCGAATCGACGCCTTGCTTGCCTTGGTGGTGCAAATGGATGAGGCCGCCCCCGATGCGCGCTTGAAGGCGTGGTCCATACGCTGTGAGGATCTCCTGTGCCAAGCCCCGTTGAAATGTCAGCTGACGTGGCAATTGCAGCGCTCAACTGACGCCAAAGACCGCATGCACGCCTTTATGGATGTCGCTTCGTCAGACTCTGCGAGTTTGCAAAACCCATTTGAGGTGGCCGATTGGTGGCAACGTCAGGTGGACCAAGCCCCCATGGCCAAAGGGTCCTCGCGTCGCCAATGGCAAAAAGACATGCAAGCGGCTCAATCGGCCAAACTCGATCATCAAGGCCCTTGGGTATGGCTGGGTTGGGTGGGGCGTCGCGAAGGGCGGCGTGCCTTGGTCCAATTCGGAGACGAGACCCTCTCAGTGAAAGTGGGGCAAGCGGTTTCAGTCTCGCGCGAGCCCATGGTGATTGAGGCCATGGACGCACAGGCCTTGCACCTGCGGCGATGGGTGCTCAATGAACGAGGGCGCTGGCAGGTCGACCATGCCACACAAACCTGGGTGAAGCCCGAATGAGCGCGCGCCTTTTGAGCAAATGGGTGGCGCATGCTGCATGGGTTTTGGCCATGGTCTTGGCCATGACCTTTGTCACGGTCATTGAGGTCAGCTCAGCCCAAGAGCTGGCCGAACGCCATCCGCAAGACGCCGCCAAAACCCACACCGTGAATTTTCAGGTCCACAAGTTGGACGTGCGCACGGCCCTCAACAACTTGGCAGAGCAAGCTGGCATCAACTTGGTGATGTCGGATGCGGTCAAAGGCCAATTGAGCCTTCACCTGCAAGAAGTGCCTTGGCGAGTTGCACTCGACGCCATGCTGGCGGCCAGGCAATTGGGGGTTCAACACCGCGATGGCATTTGGTGGGTCGCGCCGCTGAGTGAGTTGGCTGCTCAGGAAAAACGGGACTGGGAAAGGCGTCAAGCGCTGGATGCATTGGAGCCTTTGGTCACGCGCGCTTTTGTGTTGCGCTATGCGCGGGCGGTTGAGGTGCACGGCCAGTTGATGGGACAAATGGGTGGATTCACCTCGGCAGGGGGCCTGGGTTCTGCTGGGCCTAACTTGGCGTGGTCTGGGCCTTTGGGGCCACCGTTGGCGTTTTCTCCGGGGAGCACTTCAGCGCAACTGGTGGGAACTTCGGGTCAAAGCCTTGGGGACTCGGCAGGATCGAGCGCATCAGGACCGACACCAAGCGCTGGGCTGGCAGGACTCGCCGGCTCAACTCCACACGCTGCATCCGCAGGGGCCTCCTCGCGCGTGCTCAGCCCGCGGGGCAGTGTGATGAGCGAGCCCAGAACCAACCAACTGTTTGTCACCGACATCAATTCTCGGCTGGATGCGGTGGCCGATTTGTTGCGTCGCATCGATGTCCCGCAACGGCAAGTGATGATCGAAGCGCGCGTGGTCGAGGCCAGCACCTCGTTTGGTGAATCCTT
>JBEAMY010000041.1:0-3150 GCA_041165725.1 Pseudomonadota bacterium | reverse complement strand
TGGGAATTCGCATTCGTCTAGGCGCTTGCCTGGCCAGCCTGGTGGTGGCTTTGGGGCTGATCAGCCCTGTGGCAGCCCAATCTGACTATCCATCCAAACCCATCAAACTCATCGTGGCTTTCCCACCTGGCGGCACCAGTGATGTGTTGGGCCGCATGCTTGCCGATGAACTCGGAAAGGTGCTCAAACAACCCGTGATCGTTGAAAACATCCCAGGTGCAGGTGGCATCGTGGGCATGGATCGCGCGTTGAAACTCCCTGCCGATGGCTATACCTTGATTCAAACGGGTGTGGGTCAAAACGCCGTGGCGCATGGCTTGGACCCCAATCTCAAATACAACTCAATGAACGATTTCATTCACCTCACTCAGGTGAACTATGGCCCCAATGTGCTGGTCGTGCATCCCAATCAACCTTTCAAAACGGTCAAGGACATCGTTGAATTTGCCAAGAAAAACCCTGGCAAATTGGATTACGGTTTCACCCACGCCGCCTCAGGCCACATGGCCATGGAGTTGTTCAAACAGACCACAGGCATAGCCCTCACTGGCATTCCCTACAAGGGCGGTGGCCCCATGCTCAATGACTTGCTCGCGGGCACCATCCCCATGATTTTTTTGAACCAAGACGTGGTGATGCCTCACGTGAAAGCGGGCAAGTTGCGTGCAATTGCGGTCACCAGCAAAGAGCGCAACCCGCTCTATCCCGATGTCCCCACGATTGCCGAGTCGGGTTACAAAGGGTTTGAGGCCACTTCCTGGTCAGGCATTTCTGTGGCCAAGGGCACACCTGCACCGATTGTTGAAAAGATCGATGCGGCTTTGGCGCAAGCCATGAAGTCCGAGGCCATCAAGCAGCGGCTGACGTCGGTGGGCTTTGTCATTCCTCCGTATGGGAATAAGCACTACACGCCTTTTGTTGCTGCAGAAATCGAGCAATGGACGCGGGTGATACGAACCGCAGGCATCAAGCCCGAATGAGTTTGAATTCGTGAAGAGAGCGGAGCCGGGTTCAACCCGGCCCTGCTCAGTGGATTTCAGGCTCGGCAGGGTTGGCGCCGAATTCGGCGCGCAAGAAATCAAAGTCGCAGCCTTTGTCGGCCTGCTCGATGTGCCGCGAATACAACCAACCGTAACCCCGTTCGTATCGGGGTTCGGGAGCGCGCCATGCAGCGCGGCGCTCAGCCAAAACCTCGTCGCTCACCAACACATTGAGACCACGGTTGGGGATGTCGATTTCAACTTGATCGCCATTTTGGAGCAAGGCCAGTGGCCCGCCCACAAAAGATTCAGGCGCGATGTGCAGCACACATGCGCCATACGAAGTCCCGCTCATTCGCGCATCTGAAAGCCGAACCATGTCGCGAATGCCTTTCTTGAGCAAGGCCTTGGGCATGGGGATCATGCCCCACTCGGGCATGCCTGGCCCGCCCAGTGGCCCTGCATTCCTGAGCACCAGCACCGTGTCGGGCGAGATGTCCAAGTTTTCGTCGTCAATGATGGCCATGAGGGCGGTGTAGTCGTCGGCCACCAAGGCTGGCCCGGTGTGTTGGTGCAACCTGGGATCGCAGGCACCCGGCTTGATGACGGCCCCATCGGGTGCCAGATTGCCCTTGAGCACGGCCAGCGAACCGTTTCGATCAACCGGGTTGTCCAGAGTTCGAATCACGTCAGGCAAAAAAACTTTTGCGCCTTTAAAACCCTGGCCCAACCCTTTGCCCGTGACCGTCAAGGCGTCGAGGTGAAGGCGCTCGCTGAGTTGATTCATCAAAGCCGGTAATCCGCCGGCGTAATAAAAGTCTTCCATCAAGTGTGTTTTGCCAACAGGTCTCACGTTGGCCAACACCGGGGTATCGCGTCCCAAACGGTCGAGGTCGTCCAATGTCAGGGGCACGCCAGCGCGATGGGCCATGGCCAGCAAATGGATCACGGCGTTGGTAGAGCAGCCCAGCGACATGGCCACCACACATGCATTGTGAATGGCGTCAGGCGTGAGGACTTCATTGGGCGTCAGGTCTTCCCAGACCATTTCCACGATTCGTCGCCCAGACTCGGCGCACATGCGAGGGTGATTTGAATCAGCGGCAAGGATAGAGCTCGCACCGGGCAAGCTCAGCCCCATGGCCTCAGCGATGGCGGTCATGGTGGAGGCGGTGCCCATGGTCATGCAGTGCCCATAGGAGCGTGCGATGCCGCCTTCGACGCCCACCCACTCCTGCTCGCTGAGCAAGCCAGCACGGCGCTCGTCCCAATACTTGAAGCTGTCGGTCCCCGAGCCCAACACATCACCGCGGTAATTGCCGCGCAACATGGGGCCTGCGGGCACATAGATGAAGGGCAAGCCCATGGATGTGGCGCCCATCACCAGCCCCGGTGTGGTCTTGTCGCAGCCGCCCATGAGCACAGCGCCATCAACCGGGTGTGAGCGCAGCAACTCTTCGGTCTCCATGGCCAGCAAGTTGCGATACAGCATGGTCGTGGGCTTGACAAAGATCTCGCCCAAGGACAAAGCGGGCAACTCCAGCGGAAAACCTCCGGCTTGGAAAATGCCGCGTTTGATGTCTTCTACGCGTTGTTTGAAGTGGGCATGGCAGGGCTGAATGTCTGACCACGTGTTGATGATGGCAATGATCGGCTTGCCCACCCAATCAGCAGGGGCATAGCCCATTTGCATGGTGCGCGAGCGGTGACCAAAAGAGCGCAAATCATCGGGCAACATCCAACGCGCGCTGCGCAAGGAACTGGCAGTTTGTCGGGGCTTGGTGCGGGGTTTCATGTGTGAAAGAGGAGTGCCCTTAGCGAGAGCTGGAGGCCAGGGTTTGGAGGCGAATCCGTTCAACCGGCATGCCTTTGGACCGCAAGTGAGCGGCCCAAGCGGGCAAGGACTGCCTGAGCTTGGCCGACCAGGCAGGATGTGGCGTGAGCACGCACCATTCACCCTGCACCAGAGGGCCGGGCTGGAGTTGTTCATAGACCTGTGGAGCGATCAAGGGGCGCAATAGGGTGAGGCACCGGCGTGAAATTTGCGCCATGCGCATGACTTCGTTCAAGGCAGGATGCGCACCCAGAGCATCGGCCGCTTGATGGATTTGCCCATCGACGTAGCGGGTCTTGGCGGGCTGGGGACCAAAGCCCAATTTGGCGTAGGCCT
>JBEAMY010000040.1:0-3265 GCA_041165725.1 Pseudomonadota bacterium | reverse complement strand
CCCTCAACCAACACATCAAGACCTGGGAATTGGGGGCTCGTGTGCGCCTGGACCATGCCGACGGCTTTGAGGGCGTGATCCCATTGATGCCGCCACCCAGTCGCCGCGGCCTGGTCATCATGGACCCCAGCTACGAGATCAAAACCGATTACGCCCACGTGGCGCAAAGTCTAGAGACCTGCCTCAAACGGTTTGCCACCGGGGTCTATTTGGTGTGGTACCCCATCATCGCAAGACCCCAATCACAGCAACTTCCCAAACAACTCATGAAGTTGGCGCAAGCCGCCGGCAAACCGTGGCTCAACGCCACCTTGCGGGTTCAATCGGGCGGCAAGGGAACGCCTCAACGGCCCGGCTTGGTCAATCCGCGTTCTTTAGGCCCCTTGAGCGCAAGCGGCATGTTCGTGGTCAACCCACCGCACACGCTGAACGAAAGGCTCAAGGCCGCTTTGCCACAAGTGGTCAAAGCCTTGGGGCAAGACCATTTCGCAGGATTTACCGTCCAGCAAAGCTGAGGCAACCCCTGGCCTGAGTGGCACTCACGCCAACCGTTCTTGGAGCGACGTCAAGATGCCATTGACGGGTGCAACCTGGTTCATGGTGAAAAAGTGCAAACCAGGAACACCTGCAGTGATGAGTTGCTCGCACAAGTCGGTCACCACATCGTGACCAAAGGCCTTGATGCTGGCCGTGTCGTCGCCGAAGGCCTGAAGGCGCATGCGTATCCAACGGGGAATTTCGGCGCCACACGCATCCGAAAAGCGCATGAGTTGCGTTGAACCCAAAATCGGCATGATGCCGGGGATCACAGGCACGTCTGCACCGGCCGCATAGGCCTCGTCCACAAACCTGAAGTACGCATCGGCATTGAAAAAATACTGGGTGATTGCGCTGTTGGCCCCTGACTTGACCTTGGTGACATAGGCCTCAATGTCGCTGCGGGGCGATGACGCTTGCGGATGAGTTTCGGGGTAGCACGCCACTTCGATGTGAAAGGCGTTGCCTGTTTCTGCACGGATGAACGACACCAGATCGCTGGCGTAGCGAAACTCGCCCATGCTGCCGTAACCGCTGGGCAAGTCACCACGCAAGGCAACGATGCGTTTGACGCCAATGCGTTGGTAATGGCTGATTTGCTCGCGCAAAGTTTCCGAGGTGGCACCAATGCAAGACAGGTGAGGCGCCGCATCAAAGCCAGCCTCAATCAACCGCTCAACGGTGCGCAAAGAACCCTGCTGGGTGCTGCCGCCTGCGCCGAAGGTCACACTGTAAAAACTGGGTTTCCACACCGACAGGGCTTTGGCCACGTTTTGTAAATTGGCTTCGCCCTCAGGTGTTTTGGGCGGGAAAAATTCGTAGCTGATAGGGGTTTGAGCCAAACGCTTCATCCCTCACTCCTTGATGGTTGTGCGATCAAAAAAAACTCCCGATTGCCATCACCGCCTGCAATCGGACTCTCTAGCCAATGTTGAACCTGCCAACGCAGGGCCTTGGCCGCTTCAAGCACTCGGCGCTTGACGACATCATGGTCAGCAGGATTCTTGACCAAGCCACCCTTGCCGATCCGATCGGGCGAGAGTTCAAACTGCGGCTTGACCAACAGCACGGCCACCGTGTGTGCAGCCATGAACGCATCGATGCTGGGCATCACCAAGGTGAGCGACACAAAGCTCACATCGGCAACCACCACATCGAATGTGGGCGAAGCACGCCCGATTTGTTCGGCCAAAGCGTCGGGCGTCAAGCTGCGGGCGTTCACACCTTGCAAACACACCACGCGATCATCGCCGCGCAAGCTGGCATGAAGCTGATCATGGCCGACATCAACACCCACCACACGCGAAGCACCCGCCTTGAGTGCGCAGTCGGTGAATCCACCCGTGGATTGCCCCACATCAAGCACGGTTTTGCCCACCATGCTCAAACCCGATTCACGCAAAGCGCCCTCCAGCTTTAGCCCTCCACGCGACACATAACGGGCTTCGGCATCATCGAGCAACTTCAACTCGATACCCACAGGCAATTCGTCGCTGTTGCGAGCAATGTTGCGCCAAGCCTGCCCCGGCCAACGCCACTGCACCCCGCTGGCGATCAAGCGCTGGGCCTGCGAGCGCGAACTCGCAAGCCCCTGATCGACCAGCAGTTGGTCAGCGCGCACGGCAAGAAGCCATCAATAGCGATAGGTGTCGGGCTTATAAGGACCTTGCTTGGGCACACCGATGTAGGTCGCTTGGTCATCGGTCAGCTCGGTGAGCATGGCACCGACTTTCATCAAGTGCAAACGGGCCACTTTCTCATCGAGGTGCTTGGGCAGCACATAGACCTTGCCCACGTCATAGCCTTCAGGATGGCAGAACAATTCGATCTGAGCGATGGTCTGGTTGGCAAAGCTGGAAGACATCACAAAGCTGGGGTGGCCGGTTCCACAGCCCAGGTTCACCAATCGGCCTTTGGCGAGCAGAATGATGCGTTTGCCATCGGGGAAGATGACGTGATCCACCTGAGGCTTGACTTCTTCCCACTGGCACAACTCTTCGAGCTTGGCCACTTGGATCTCGTTGTCAAAGTGTCCGATGTTGCAAACAATGGACTGGTCTTTCATGGCCGCCATGTGTTCGTAGGTGATCACATCGCGATTGCCAGTGGTGGTGACAAAAATGTCGGCTTTGTCTTTGGCCCAATCCATGGTGACCACGCGATAGCCTTCCATGGCCGCTTGCAAAGCGTTGATGGGATCGATCTCGGTCACCCACACTTGAGCGCTGAGTGCACGCAAGGCCTGTGCGCTGCCCTTGCCCACATCGCCATAGCCGCACACCACAGCCACTTTGCCAGCGATCATCACGTCGGTGGCGCGTTTGATGGAGTCCACCAAGGATTCGCGGCAGCCGTACAGGTTGTCGAACTTGCTCTTGGTCACTGAATCGTTCACGTTGATGGCGCGGAACATCAAAGTGCCTTTGGCGGCCATTTCGTTCAAGCGCAACACGCCGGTGGTGGTCTCTTCGGTCACGCCCATGATCTGGGCTGATTTGCGGCTGTACCAAGTGGGGTCCACAGCCAATTTGGCTTTGATGGCGTTGAACAAACACACTTCTTCTTCGCTGCCAGGGTTGCTCAACAAAGAGGCGTCGGTTTCGGCGCGCTTGCCCAAGTGCATCAGCAGCGTCGCGTCGCCACCGTCGTCCAAAATCATGTTGGGGCCTTCGCCCTCGGCACCCTTGGCACCGAATTCAAAAATGCGGTGGGTGTAATCCCAGTAGTC
>JBEAMY010000039.1:0-6824 GCA_041165725.1 Pseudomonadota bacterium | reverse complement strand
GCCAGCAAGCGTTGGGCATCTAGGCCTTTTTTGGAAAGCCAAGGGTTGACCAAGCCCCAAGACCAGAAAGTACACAGCATGGCCAAGTTGATGATGAAAAGACCATAGGCCGCATCCTGGGGACTGGCAGCGCCCACATGGATCATCCACGGCGAGGCCCAAAGGGTTTGCATGGCCAGCAATCCGCCATAGCAAAAAAAGCCAATCGGTGTGAGTCGAATGAAGGTGTGATTGCGCCAAACTGGTTTGTACGAGGCCCACACGCCCTCTGATGAGGTGGCGGGCTCTTGCGCTTGCCATTCGGGGACTTGCAGGCGGATGAGCAGCATGGCCACCACAAACAAGCCCGCCATGCCCACCAGAATGGGGCGCCAGCCCACTTGGGGCAACAGCCATTGAACTGGCAAGGTTGAAGCCAACATGCCCAGTGAACCAGTCATCAGCATCCAGCTGTTGGCGCGCAATTGAGCACCCACGCTCAGCCAGCGGCGATAACCAGTGAGCGGCGCCATGAGGCATGCGCTCACACCAACGCCCACCATCACTCGTGCCAGCAACAACACAACAAAGTGTTCGGCCACAGCAAAAAGCAAGCAGCCTGCCACAGCCATGGTGAGAAAAAGCAGTTGAACTTTGCGCGGTCCGTGCTGATCAAGAGCACGCCCCATGGGCAATTGCGTGAATGCAAAGCCCATGAAGTAGCCGCCAGCCAAAAGGCCCAAGTCACTCGCAGACAAGGTGAACGCTTGAACCAACACCGGCGACAGCGTTGCAGTGATGGTCCGCATGAGGGTGGACAGAAAGTAGGCGAGCGCCAGCGTCAAGAAAACGCGAATGGCATGTTGGGTGCTTAAGGTCTGGTTCATGGGAGTCAGTGCTTCAGGGTTTGTGTTTGACGCTGGCGACAAAGGCATCGACGGATTCGTCAAACCGTTGGTCTTGAGCTGGGCCATAGACCGCCAATTGGTGAACCTGCTGGCCTTGGTGCCACCACAGCATATGGGCTTGCAAACCCGCCGAGGTCTTGACGCGCAATGACACTGCAGGCTGGGCGAGGCCCTTCAGGGTTTGCGGTTGAAGGGCCTGGCTTTGGAGTGAGCCCAGTGGGTTGAGGCTTGCGCGTTGCCACTGTGAGATCAATTCATCGGCGCTCATGCCGCTGGGCAAGGTCATCACGCTGTGGGTGAAGTCCATGTCTTGGGCCCGACAACCCAACATGCTCAGCTGTGTGGCTTGCATGCCAAGCTGCACCTGCTCTTGGCGCTGACTGGGTTTGCAAGGCAAAAGCAATTCCAGTCCCTCAACCGGTTGGACCGTGCGCCAGTTGAGGGCTGGCGAACAGGCGACAAGCCCTGCAACCAAACTGGCCAGCGAAAACCAGACCTTCAAGGGCCCATCGTTCACCATAGACATGTTTTCATTATCGGTTGAGGCAGAATGCCCAAATGATGATGTCATTGAATGGGGTCAAGGTCCTCGATTTGTCACGTGTGTTGGCTGGCCCTTGGTGCGGTCAAACCCTTGCCGATCTGGGCGCAGATGTGGTGAAAGTCGAGCGCTGCAAAAGCGGTGACGACACCCGCGGCTGGGGCCCTCCCTTTTTGCAAACCCCTGAGGGGCAAGACACCCGCGAAGCAGCCTACTACTTGGGTGCGAACCGCAACAAACGCTCCATCACTTGCGACTTGTCGCACCCATCGGGGCAGGCCATGGTGCGTGAGCTGGCGCGTCAGGCCGATGTGCTGATTGAAAACTACAAAGTGGGCGACATGGCGCGTTACGGCTTGGATTTCGCCTCGCTTCGCAGCATCAACCCCCGTTTGGTCTACTGCAGCATCACGGGCTATGGACAAACCGGGCCATACCGCGAGCGCGCAGGCTACGACTATGCGGTTCAAGGCCTGGGGGGATTGATGAGCGTCACCGGCGAGCGCGACGACCTCGGTGGCGGCCCGCAAAAAGTGGGGGTTGCCGTCGCGGATCTTTTCACGGGCATGTACGCCACTGTTGGTATTTTGGCCGCCTTGCGACACGCCGAGGCCACGGGGCTTGGTCAGCATGTGGACATGGCTTTGCTGGACACGCAAGTGGCCATGCTGGCCAATCTGGGTGCCAATTACCTGGTCGATGGGCAGTTCAGTGGCAAGGTGCCGGGGCGCATGGGCAACGCCCATGTGAACATCGTCCCCTACCAAGTGTTTGAAACTGCGCCCAAGTCCAATGGCGAGCGCGATCACATGATTGTGGCGGTGGGCAACGATGGACAATTTGCCAAGCTGTGCGACATCATCGGCCACCCCGAATGGGCGATTGACCCGCGATTTAAGAAAAACCCCGATCGCGTCCGTCACCGCCAAGTGCTGGTGCCTCTGTTGAGTGAGGTTTTTTTAACCCGCAACAAAGCCGACTGGCTGGCCGACTTTGAACGCCAGCAAGTGCCGGGGGCACCCATCAACCAACTCAGCGAAGTGTTTGTCGATCCTCAGGTACAGGCTCGAGGCATGGTTGAAACGCTGGACCACCCCATCGGCAAGTCGCTGCAGTTGGTGGCAAGCCCCATCAAGATGAGCGAAACGCCAGTGAGCACGCGGCGTGCGCCACCCATGTTGGGCGAGCACACCGACGAGGTCTTGCGCGAGTGGTTGGGCTGGAGCGAAGCGCAAATCGCTGACTTGCGCAAACAGGCCGTGATCGACTAGAACCTTTTAAGGACGGCGTTCACGGCAAGCGTGCTCACTGCCTGAATTGGTCGTGACAGCCCTTGCAAGCTTTGCCCACATCACCGGCCAAGGCCTTGAGGTCTTTGGTCTGTCCTGCAGCCACTGCAGTGTTGAGCTTGGCAACGGCCGCTTGGGCATCGCTGGTTGCTTTCTTGAACTTCTCGCCTTCCATCCAGATTTCAGGTTTGGCCTTGGTTTGACCTTTGTCTGAACCCTCAGGGAAAGCGTGGAAAGGCAGATTCACCAATGAATTGAGCAAAGCGGCTCTGTCTTTGAGGACCGCTTCGTTCATGGGGATTCGGCCTTGGGCCATGCCGTTGATCTCACCAAAAACATTGCTGATGAGGAAAAAAGCACTTTGGCGGAATTTGATGGCATCTTTGTCTGCAACCGTGATGGCGCCAACACTGGCTGCTGACAAAGTGATGACGGTGAGCAAAGTGGCTTTGCGAAGGAACGACAGCTTTTTCATGAGCTTCCTTTAATGACTGAACAACTGATCCTCATCATAGAAGCTGCCCATAATTGTGTTAATTTCCCCATTTTGTTGCGCCCTTTCGTTCATGAGCTCTTCTTTTGTTGCGATTCGTCGGCTTTGGGATTTACCCACTCGTCTCTTTCATTGGGTTTTGGTGCTGTTGATGGTCGGCATGATCATCACGGGCAATGTTGGTGGTGATGCCCTGGATTGGCATGCCCGTTTGGGCTACGCCATGATTGGCACGCTGGTGTTTCGAATCGTGTGGGGGTTGGTGGGCGGCTACTGGTCGCGCTTCACGAGTTTTTTCCCCACCCCTTCCCGTCTCATCGCTTACTTTCGAGGTGAGCGCCGCCCAGGTCACAACCCCTTGGGTGCTTTGTCCATCTTGGCGGTGTTTTTTTTACTGGGGCTGCAACTCGCCACGGGCATGATGGCCACCGATGACATCGCCTTCAACGGCCCGCTCAATGCACTGGTCAGCCTCGAGTCCGCAGAAAAAGCCACGCAGTGGCACAAGTCGCTGGGCAAGTTGTTGCTCATGGTCTGGGTGGTGCTGCACTTGCTGGCCATTGTTTGGCACAAGCGCAAAGGTCATCGTTTGTTGCCTGCAATGTGGCATGGCAACGCAGAGTTGCCCAGCGATTTCCCTGAGAGTCGCGATAGCTTGGGGCGCCGCTTTTTTGCTCTGGTGTTGTGGGCAGCGTGCGTGGGGTTGACGTTTGCGATCTTGCTGCCCCTGTCTCAATGAGTGAAGGCACTACCGTGAACACACCCGAGATCCAGCTGATTCAGGCCCAAAACGCTGACGACTGGGAGGCAGCGAAGGACCTGATTGTTGAATACACAGGCTCACTGGACGTCGATCTGTGTTTTCAGGACTTGGAAACAGAATTGGTTGATCTCAAACAGGTGTACGGGCCGCCCAATGGAACGCTTTTATTGGCCAAGGTCGATGAAGCCTGGGCAGGATGTTGTGCCCTGAGGGCATTGCCCGATACCGATTACCTCAATGCGTCTGAGATGAAACGGCTCTATGTGCGTCCCGCGTTCAGGCGCTTTGGACTAGGGCGTAAGCTGGCTGAGTCCATTCTTGATTCAGCGCGACAGCTGGGTTATCACACGGTCTTGCTGGACACCTTGTCGGACATGGAGGCCGCGCGTGCGCTCTACATGGAATTGGGATTTGAAAGCATTCCACCCTACTATCACAACCCCATTCCTGGCGCTCATTACCTCAAAGTGAGTTTATGAGTACTTGCGCTTTGCGGCCGGATTGACCCGTACGCAGAAGTCTGATTCTGCGCAGGATCCACACTTGTTCAGCACCGGCTCTGTGCGTGATCAAGCCTTGGCTTGAGCCAGCATGGTTTGGGCATCGCTCACCTCGAACTTGCCGGGGCCTTCCACATTGAGCGTGACCACTTTGCCGTTTTTGACCAGCATGGAGTAACGGTTGGAGCGCAAACCCATGCCGCGTGCGGTCAAGTCCAAGGTGAGGCCCACGGCTTTGGCAAAGTCTGCAGACCCGTCGGCCAGCATGCGCACTTTGCCTTGGGTTTTCTGGTCATGCGCCCATGCATTCATCACGAAGGCATCGTTGACGCTCAGGCACCAAATTTCATCGACGCCTGCAGCTTTGAAATCATTGAAGTGCTCGACATAGCCAGGCACATGCTTGGCTGAACAAGTCGGCGTGAAGGCGCCGGGCAAGGCAAACAGTGCAATCGTTTTGCCCGCACAGGCTTTGGCAACTTCAACAGGGTTGGGGCCAATGCTGCAGCCATTGCCTTCGACCTCAACGTATTCGGTGAGGGTCACGGCAGGCAAGGTGTCTCCGACTTTGATCATGATTATTCTCCTGACTTGAAAAGAAAAAGGCTCACGATTGTGAGCCTTTTGTCTGCTGCGCGGTATGCGCAGTGTCATGGGCATTAGACCAGTGTGGCTTTTTGAACCAGACGGGTTGCAACCCAGTTTTTGGTTTTGGAGATCGGACGTGATTCGGTGATCTCGATGATGTCACCCAGGTGGAATTCACCCTTCTCGTCGTGCGCGTGGTACTTGCTCGACTTGGCCACGATCTTTCCATAAACAGCGTGCTTCACCCGACGCTCGACCAGAACGGTCACGGTCTTGGTGCGCTTGTCACTCACCACCTTACCAATGAGGGTGCGCTTGAGGGATTTGTTGGCTTCCGTCATGTTCACTCCTTGGCTTGCTTCTCGGCCAAGATGGTTTTGGCGCGAGCGATGCTGCGACGGGTGCTGCGCAGCTGGGCGGTGTTGTTGAGTTGCTGCACGCCTTTTTGCATGCGCAAGTTGAAATGGGCTTTTTGCAAAGACTTCACTTCTTCGTTCAGAGCGGCCACATCTTTTTGGCGGAGTTCAGAGGCTTTCATGTCTTGTTCTCCTTATTGGCCCAAAAGGCGTGACACAAACGTGGTGCGAAGAGGCAACTTGGCAGCTGCCAGACGGAAGGCTTCACGGGCCAGCTCTTCAGGAACTCCCACGATTTCGTAGAGGACCTTGCCGGGCTGGATCTCAGCCACGTAGTACTCGGGGTTGCCCTTACCGTTACCCATGCGAACCTCTGCAGGTTTTTGCGAAATGGGTTTGTCGGGGAACACACGGATGAAGATGCGTCCGCCACGCTTGACGTGACGGGAGATGGCGCGACGTGCGGCTTCGATCTGACGGGCTGTGATGCGTCCACGGTCGGTGGACTTGAGGCCGTACTCGCCGAAGGCGACGGTGTTGCCACGGGTGGCCACACCGGTGTTGCGCCCTTTTTGCTCTTTGCGATATTTGCGGCGTGCTGGTTGCAGCATGCTTATTCTCCTTGACCGTCCGCAGCCGTGCCAGTGGCGGCGGGCGCGGCAACCTTGCGGACGCGCTTGACGGTGGTTTTGGGAGCATCAACCGCCTCGGCAGGCTTGTCGCTGCCATCGGTTGGTGCGGCATTGGAAGAGCCACGACGTGCACCACCACGTGCGGGCTTGTCGCCAGCGCGGGCATCACGACGCGGTCCGCGAGGACGGCGCTCTTCTTCTTGACGGGGTTCGGCCACGACAGGTGCGTCATTGCGGCCAAGGGTATCGCCCTTGTAGACCCACACCTTCACACCAATGACACCGTAGGTGGTCTTGGCGGTGGAGATGGCGTAGTCGATGTCGGCACGCAGAGTGTGCAGAGGCACACGGCCTTCGCGATACCACTCGGTGCGGGCAATTTCGATGCCGTTGAGGCGACCCGACGACATGATCTTGATGCCTTGTGCACCCAGACGCATGGCGTTTTGCATGGCACGCTTCATGGCGCGACGGAACATGATGCGCTTTTCAAGCTGCTGGGTGATGCTGTCAGCGATGAGCTGGGCATCAATCTCGGGCTTGCGAACTTCTTCGATGTTCACGGCCACGGGAACGCCCAAACGGCTGGAGAGTTCTTTCTTGAGGTTTTCAATGTCCTCGCCTTTTTTGCCAATCACAACGCCCGGACGAGCCGAGTAAATCGTGATGCGGGCATTTTTAGCGGGGCGCTCGATGACGACGCGAGAGACCGCAGCGTTTTTCAGCTTGGCCTTGAGGTAGTCGCGTACTTTGATGTCTTCGGCAAGCATGCCTG
>JBEAMY010000038.1:0-3120 GCA_041165725.1 Pseudomonadota bacterium | reverse complement strand
GCATTGGCATAGGCGGTCCGAAATGCGCTGCCGCCGTTCCAATGTCGGCCAAAAGGGGTTTTGAGGTCCACCGACAAGCGGCGAACCATCAATTGGGCATGTTCTTCACTCATTTGGACTTGGGGATGCGACCCATCAGGTAGAACTCAGGATTGGGCATCATGCCACTGAAACTGGCAATGCGGTTGGAGAGGCCAAAAAAGGCCGTAATGGCCGCAATGTCCCAAATGTCTTCGTCGTCAAAGCCGTGCTGATGCAAGGCTTGGAAATCGGATTCTTCAATCTCTTGACTGCGTTGGCAAACCTTCATCGCAAAGTCCAGCATGGCGCGTTGACGCGCAGTGATGTCAGCTTTGCGGTAATTGGTGGCCACTTGGTCAGCCACCATGGGTTTTTTCTCATAGATGCGAAGCAGCGCGCCGTGAGCCACCACGCAATAAAGGCATTCATTGGCCGCGCTGGTCGTGGTGACGATCATTTCGCGGTCGCCCTTGGTGAGGTTGCTGTTGCGACCCACGGACTCGGGCATCATCAAGGCATCGTGATAAGCAAAAAATGCACGCCATTCGGCTGGCCTGCGCGCCAGCGCCAGAAAAACCTGAGGAACAAAACCAGCCTTTTCCTGGACTTCCAGTATTTTTTGGCGCAAGTCGTCAGGCAGTTGGGCGATGTCGGGCAAAGGGTAGCGATGGCTCATGACGGTTTCTCCTGAGATGAAGTGTATTCCCATGCGCTCGCCAAGACCCGGCCCACTTCTATGAAAGAATCTCAGCTGAACCATGCATCGTGCATTTTTTCCCTTTCCTGGAGAATGTTGTGAACAAAGTCTTTCCCTCCGCCGCTGAGGCGCTCAAAGACATCGTGGCCGACGGTCAGTTGATGGCCGTGGGCGGTTTTGGCCTTTGTGGCATTCCAGAGGCCCTCATTGATGCCCTCAGAGACAGTGGCGTCAAAAACCTCACCGTCATTTCCAACAATGCAGGAGTGGACGGATTCGGTTTGGGCAAATTGTTGGAAACCCGCCAGATCAAGAAGATGATTTCTTCTTACGTGGGTGAAAACAAAGAATTTGAGCGCCAGTTTTTAGCGGGTGAGTTGGAACTGGAATTCACCCCGCAAGGCACCCTGGCCGAAAAACTGCGCGCGGGTGGTGCGGGCATTCCGGCCTTTTTCACCAAAACTGGCGTGGGCACCATCGTTGCCGACGGCAAGGAATTGCGTGAATTCGATGGCGAAACCTATGTGATGGAGCGAGCCTTGGTGCCCGACATTGCCCTCATCAAGGCCGATGTCGCTGACCAATCGGGCAATTTGCGCTTCAACCTCACTGCACGCAACTTCAATCCGGCTGCTGCAACCGCAGGCAAGATTTGCGTGGTCGAAGTCGAGCGCGTGGTGGCCACGGGCGAACTGGCACCCGATGATGTGCATCTGCCCGGCATTTATGTGCACCGCATCGTGCACAACCCCACACCCGAAAAGCGCATTGAAAAGCGCACCACCCGCGCACGCGGAAACTGACCTCAACCCACACCCATACACACCGTGCGACAGACCCATTGCGCTGTCGCTCATTGATCAGGAGCAAAACATGCCTTGGACACAAGATCAAATGGCGGCGAAAGCGGCCTCTGAAT
The DNA here is from genome assembly GCA_041165725.1 of Pseudomonadota bacterium. Classification (GTDB taxonomy): domain Bacteria; phylum Pseudomonadota; class Gammaproteobacteria; order Burkholderiales; family Burkholderiaceae_C; genus Limnohabitans. Next base: position 1,483 of record JBEAMY010000038.1, on the reverse strand, counting down.
TGCAAGATGGTTTTTACGTCAACCTTGGAATTGGCATTCCGACTTTGGTGGCCAACCACGTGCCCTCAGACGTTGAAGTCTGGTTGCAAAGCGAAAACGGCATGTTGGGCATTGGCCCCTTTCCCTTTGAGGACGAGGTCAACGCCGACCTGATCAACGCAGGCAAGCAGACCGTGACCACCATCAAGGGCTCATCCATTTTTGGATCGGACCAATCTTTCGCCATGATCCGTGGCGGAAAAATCAACCTCTCCATCCTGGGTGCCATGCAAGTCACTGCCAAGGGTGACCTCGCCAACTGGATGATCCCCGGCAAGATGGTCAAAGGCATGGGCGGTGCCATGGATTTGGTGGCGGGCGTCAAGCGCGTGATTGTGCTGATGGAACACGTTGCCAAAAAGAAAGATGGCACCGAAGACTTGAAGATTCTTCCCGAATGCACCTTGCCCCTTACGGGTCAGGCTGTGGTTGATCGCGTCATCACCGATTTGGGCGTCATGGATGTCACCCCTGAAGGCCTCAAAGTGGTGGAATTGGCAGAAGGCGTGACGCCTGAATTCATTCAGTCCAAGACTGGGGTCAAACTGATTTTTTGAGCGCAAGCTTCATAGAGGCGATGGGGGAGAGGCAGGTCGCTGCGCTCTTGGAGCGGGCGATGGGAATCGAACCCACGTTATCAGCTTGGGAAGCTGAAGTCCTACCATTGAACGACGCCCGCGTGTCAGTCATTCTATTCGAGGGCCACTGACGAAACCTATACTCGCCAGCGAAGGGAAGGGCTCACCATGCAAACTCCATTGCCCTTGTCGGGCGTGACCGTGATTTCGCTGGAACACGCCATTGCGGCACCGTTTTGTTCTCGTCAATTGGCCGACATGGGCGCGCGCGTCATCAAGATTGAGCGGCCCGAAGTGGGCGACTTTGCTCGCCACTACGACGACAGGGTCAAAGGCCAAGCCTCTCATTTCGTTTGGACCAACCGTTCCAAAGAAAGCCTGACGCTCGATATCAAGCACCCAGAAGGGCGCAAGATCCTCGATCAGCTGATCGCCAAGGCCGATGTGTTGCTCCAAAACCTCGCGCCTGGTGCGGCCGCGCGAATGGGCTTGTCCTACGACCAACTGCGACACACGCACGAGCGGCTCATCGTGTGTGACATCTCGGGTTACGGCAAAGATGGTCCCTATCGAGACCGCAAGGCTTACGACTTGCTCATTCAAAGCGAGGCGGGGTTTTTGTCGGTGACCGGCACACCTGAAACACCCAGCAAGGCTGGTTGTTCGATTGCCGACATTGCGGCAGGCATGTATGCCTACACGAGCATCCTGAATGCTTTGTTGTTGCGCCACAAAACCGGGCGGGGGGGCAGCATTGACGTGTCCATGTTGGAGTCGCTGACCGAGTGGATGAGCTTCCCACTTTATTACGCGCACGAGGGTGCGAGCCCACCCTCACGAAGCGGTGCCTCGCACGCGACGATTTA
>JBEAMY010000037.1:0-2594 GCA_041165725.1 Pseudomonadota bacterium | reverse complement strand
CAGTCAGAAAATTGTGCGAGGAAGGCAAAAGCCTTTTACCAGTAGGCATGGTCTCGGTGCTAGGCGAATTCTTTCGAGGTGATGTGATTGCCATCCTCGACCCAAGCGGCAAAGAGATTGCCCGTGGCCTAGCGAACTATGCGAGTGCAGATGCCAAGCGTTTGTGCGGCAAGTCATCCGCAGAAATCGAAGGCATTTTGGGTTTCATTGCCGAACCAGAAATGGTTCACCGCGACAACCTGGTCATTCAAGCCTGAAGGCTTAAGACAAGCCTTCAACACACTCCACGCATAAGCTTCATTGTGAGTCGCCAGCCTGAAGGGGTGCGCCCCCTTGATGAGAGGGTGCATCTGGAGTCATGGGGTCAGAAGACGCATGGCCCTCACTGTCCTCATCGGCCTCGTTGTGAACTGGCCTTTGACGTTGCCTGAGGTAACGCCCCCGAACTTCATGGCGTGGCAAAAATCTGGCCAATTCATTAAGGGCCATTTCATAAACACCCCGCTTGAATTCCACCACCACATCCAGTGGAACCCAGTAATCGTTCCAGCGCCAAGCATCGAATTCGGGATGACTGGTCGCCCGCAGATTCAAGTTCCAATCGGGTTTGACCAATTGCAACAAGTACCAGATTTGCTTTTGGCCTTTATAGTGCCCCCTGGCTTCACGCCGAATGAAATGATCGGGGACTTCATAGCGCAACCAATCGCGGGTCCTCCCCACAATGCGCACATGCTCTGGAAGCAAACCCACTTCCTCAAAGAGCTCACGGTACATCGCCTGCTCTGGGGACTCGCCTCGATCAATCCCTCCTTGAGGGAATTGCCAACTGTGGGTGCGAATGCGTTTTCCCCAGAAAACCTGATTGCGTTGGTTGAGCAGCACAATGCCGACATTGGGTCGAAAGCCGTCCCGGTCAAGCATAATCAAGCCTCAAATTTTTGAACTGAGACCATTATCCACAGTCTCGGTTGTCCTTCAAGTCATTGCCCCTTTCAAATTCTTTCGGCCACATGAAAGCTTCTCAGTTCCTCATCACCACCCTCAAAGAAGCGCCGTCCGATGCTGAAGTCGTCAGCCACCAGTTGATGATGAGAGCCGGTCTGATCAAAAAACTTTCTGCAGGCGTGTACAACTACATGCCCATGGGCTTGCGCATCATTCGCAAAGTCGAAGCCATCGTCCGTGAAGAAATGAACCGGGCGGGTGCCATCGAATTGACCATGCCCGTGGTTCAGCCCGCTGAGCTTTGGCAAGAGACTGGCCGTTTCGACAAGATGGGCCCCGAGTTGCTGCGCATCAAAGACAGGCACGATCGTGACTATGTGGTTCAACCCACCAGCGAAGAGGTCGTGACCGATGTGGCTCGCCAAGACTTGCGAAGCTACAAACAATTGCCTAAAAACCTCTACCAAATTCAAACTAAATTCAGAGATGAACGCCGACCACGTTTTGGACTCATGCGTGGACGCGAGTTCATCATGAAAGATGCCTACAGCTTTGACCGCACTGCCGATGCTGCACAAATCAGCTATCAGGTCATGGCGCAAGCCTATCGCCGCATCTTTGATCGATTTGGGTTGACCTACCGCGCAGTCGCCGCTGACAGCGGTGCCATCGGTGGCGACCTCAGCGAAGAGTTTCAGGTCATTGCGGCCACGGGCGAAGATGCCATCGTGTACTGTCCAGACAGCGACTACGCCGCCAACATGGAAAAGGCGGAGGCCTTGGCCCCAGAGAGCAAGAGACCTGCTGCTACCCAAGCCATGACCAAAACCCCAACACCGGGCAAGAGCACCTGTGCCGAAGTGGCCGAACTGTTGGGCCTTCCTTTGAGCAACACCGTCAAATCCTTGGTGCTCGCCACCGATGAGCTCGACGAGCATGGGGCGGTCATCAGCTCCACCGTTTGGTTGCTCTTGCTCAGGGGCGATCACGACATGAATGAAGTCAAGGTGGGCAAGTTGCCCGCCTTCCAAAAAGGATTCCGATTCGCCACCCTTGCCGAAATCGAACACCACTTTGATTGCAAGCCCGGCTATCTGGGCCCCATTGGTTTGAAGCACCCTTTGAAAGTGGTGGCAGACCGCGAAGTGGCCGTCATGGCCAACTGGATTTGTGGTGCCAATGAGGTCGATGCCCACATCACAGGTGTCAATTGGGGCCGGGATCTCCCCGAGCCTGATCTGGTTGCAGATTTGCGCAACGTGGTTGCCGGCGATCGCTCACCCGACGGCAAAGGTCTTTTGGCCATCGAGCGCGGCATCGAGGTGGGCCATGTCTTTTATCTGGGGACAAAGTACTCCAAGGCCATGAACGCCACCTTCCTCGATGAAAACGGCAAACCTCAATTTTTTGAAATGGGGTGTTATGGCATTGGCATCACGCGCTTGCCAGCCGCCGCCATCGAACAAAACCACGACGAGCGCGGCATCATTTGGCCCGATGCGATTGCCCCCTTCACCTTGGCGATTTGCCCCATCGGCATGGACAGGAGCGAAGCCGTTGCCAAAGCGGCCCAAGACCTCTACGCAGAGATGACCCAGTCCGGCATTGATGTGATCCTGGACGACCGCAATGAACGTCCTGGCGTC
>JBEAMY010000036.1:0-4175 GCA_041165725.1 Pseudomonadota bacterium | reverse complement strand
AACGAGCAAACCTCAGGTGGACTTCAGTGGCGGGACCTGAGCATGGCCAAGCCTGCAAACACCAAGAGCAAGATGCCCATCCAGGCCAAGAGGTTGGGCCAGTCGCCCCAGATCAAAAACCCAGACAGCAAAGCGAACAAGAGGCCTGAGTAGCGAAAGGGCGCAATCAGGCTGATGTCCCCTGCGCGGGTTGCCAAAATCAAAAGGTAGTGCGCGAGGCTCAGGCAAGCTGCTGCGCCCAAAAGGCCCATGACCTGAATCCAGTCAAAGCCTTTCCAGCCTTGAAAGAGGCTGAAGAAGCCGGTGAGCACGGTCACTGAAACAGCATTGCTGATGGAAATGATCAAAGGCGGTGTTTCTCGTGCGATGTAGCGGGTGGTGAGGTCGCGGATGGCCTGAAACAAAGTACCAGTCACGCAAACCCACGCCCAGGCGTTAAAGCCGTCTTGATCGGGCTGAACGATGAGCAACACCCCCACAAATCCCAAGCCGATCAGTACCCAACGGCGAACGGAAACCTGTTCGCCCAGCACACTGGATGCAATCAACACCATGAACAAGGGGGTGAACATGTTGATGGCCGTGGCATTGGCGATGGGCAGGTGAAAAAGGGCGCTCATGTAGAGCGAGGTGGCCATGGCATCAAAAAGTGCACGCTTTTGTACCGTGGGCTGGCGGTAAAAATCCCAGGCTCTTTTAGATGGGGTGAGTGTGCCCATTCGCCAGGCGATGAAAAGAATCATCAGGGTCGAGGCCACGCCCCTTAAAAAAAGCCCCTGAAATGCAGGCAGGGTTTCGCAAACCCATTTCATCAAGGTGTCGTTGACGATGAAAACCGCCATGGAAAAACTCATCATCACGATGCCGTATTCGTTGGGCCGTGAACGGAGCTGGATGAGCCAACGGGGTGAATTCATGGGCATTCAAAAAGAAAGGGACGCCCAACAGGGCGCCCCTGACCTGTGATCAAGACCTCAAAGCGAATCCATGAAGCTTCTCAGCTTGTCGGAGCGACTGGGGTGCTTGAGTTTGCGCAAGGCTTTGGCTTCGATCTGACGGATGCGTTCGCGGGTCACATCGAATTGCTTACCCACCTCCTCAAGGGTGTGGTCGCTGGTCATCTCGATGCCAAAACGCATGCGCAAGACCTTGGCCTCACGAGGCGTGAGTCCATCGAGGATCTCTTTGACCACATCGCGCAGACCGGCTTGCAAAGCAGCGTCGACTGGTGCGGTGTTGGCCGTGTCTTCAATGAAGTCGCCAAGGTGCGAATCCTCGTCGTCGCCAATCGGGGTCTCCATCGAAATGGGTTCCTTGGCGATCTTCATGATCTTGCGGATCTTGTCCTCGGGCATCTCCATTTTTTCAGCCAGGATGGTGGCGTCGGGCTCATAGCCAAACTCTTGCAAGTGCTGGCGGCTGATTCGGTTCATCTTGTTGATGGTTTCAATCATATGAACCGGAATGCGAATGGTTCTGGCCTGATCTGCGATCGAGCGGGTGATCGCCTGACGAATCCACCACGTGGCGTAAGTTGAAAACTTATAACCGCGGCGATATTCGAACTTGTCAACGGCCTTCATCAGGCCGATGTTGCCTTCCTGGATCAAGTCCAGGAACTGCAGACCTCGATTGGTGTACTTCTTGGCAATCGAAATCACCAATCGCAAGTTGGCCTCAATCATCTCCTTTTTGGCGTGACGAGCGGCGGCTTCGCCTTCGTTCATGCGCTTGTTGATGAGCTTGAGTTCTTCGAGCGGGACCACCACGCGTTGCTGCAAGTTGATGAGCTTTTGTTGCAACTCCTGAATGGCGGGGATGTTGCGCGACAAGACAGCAGACCAAGGCTTGCCAGCAGCAGCTTGCTTTTCAACCCACTTGAGGTTGAGCAAATGCGTGGGCATGTCCTTGATGAAGGTGTCTTGGGGCATGCCGCAACGGTCAACAATGATGCGTCGCAGCTGACGTTCACTCTTGCGAACTTCATCCACCTGGGAGCGAACGCTGTCGCAAAGACGCTCAATGGTGCGAGCGGTAAAGCGGATGGTGGTCAGCTCGGCGCTAAGTGCCGCCTGAGCTTTGGCATAGCTTGGAGAACCATAGCCTTCTTTTTCGTAGTGACGGCGCAGCTTCTCAAACAGGCTGCCCACGCGGTCAAAACGGACCAACGCCTCGGTTTTGAGTTCTTCCAATTTTTTGGTGAGTGCGCGAGAGCCGCCTTCGCCATCGTCATCGTCGTCATCGAATTCGTCGAAATCCTCTTCGGCCACATAGTCATCGGCTTCATCGGCATCGGCAAAGCCATCGACGATGGTCGAGATCACGACTTTGTCCTCGCGGATGTCCTTGGCCAACTCCATGATTTCGGCGATGGTGGAAGGCGAGGTGCTGATCGCTGCCATCATGTCCATGAGGCCGCCTTCAATCCGCTTGGCAATTTCAATTTCACCTTCGCGGGTCAGCAGTTCAACGGTGCCCATCTCGCGCATGTACATGCGCACAGGGTCGGTCGTGCGCCCAAACTCACTGTCCACTGTAGAGAGGGCGGCTTCGGCTTCCTCTTCGGCTTCTTCTTCGGTCGCCACCGTAGGGCCAGTGTTGGTGATCAGCAGGGTTTCTGCATCTGGGGTTTGTTCGTAGACCGCAACACCCATGTCGTTCAGCATGGAGATGACCACCTCAAGGGTTTCTGCATCCACCAGTTTGTCGGGCAAGTGGTCGGAGATCTCGCCATGGGTGAGGTAACCCCGTGTTTTGCCCAGCTTGATCAAGGTCTTGAGGCGCAAGCGACGCTTGGCCATGTCTTCTTCCGAAAGAACGGCTTCATCCAAGCCAAATTCTTTCATCAAGGCCCTTTCTTTGGCCTTGCTGAGCTTCATGCGAAGGGGTTTGACTTTCTCGCCGCTGTCGGCGGCAGCGGCCACTTCGCCCTCTGCCTCCTCTTCCACGAGGTCAGAGAAGTCAATGTCTTCCATGTCCTCGGATTTGCCCTTGGCACCCGCCTTGGGCTTGCGACCGCCTTTGCCCTTTGGTGGCTTGGACTGCTCAGCACCCAGAGTTTTGGGTGCAGTGGTCTTTTTGGCTTCGGGTTTAGGTGTGGATTTGGCCGTGGGCTTGGCTGCTGGTTTAGCCGCTGTTTTGGCTGGTGCAACCTTGGTCGCAGGCTTTGCCGAGGCTTTTGCGGCGGGCTTTGCAACAGGTTTAGTCGCAGCTTTGGCTGCAGGTTTTGCAGCGACCTTGGCCGCAGGCTTTGCGACAGGTTTTGTGGCCAGCTTGACAGCAGACTTGGCCGCAGGTTTGGCAGAGGCCTTGGGGGCGGCTTTTTTGGATTTCGCGTCGGGCATTTTTTCCTCGGCAATAGAAGGGGCGCCTCATGAGAGGACGCGCAGAAAAAAAGGGGGCCAGAGTTCAGCAAGGGGGTGGGGCGAACATTTGGTGTGCGGTCCTTGCGTGAATGGCCGAAACCCGACGGGGTCATTGAGGAGGCCGAAACGGAGGTGCCGCTGTCGCTCTTGCTAGGTATGGATTATACCGGGTCGACTGTATAAGGGATGGATTTGAGGGTTTTTCTGCGTTCACTGAGCAGCTTGAAGCGAGCATAGGCCTCGGGGTCGGAACTGGCGCGCAATGCCAAGTCAGCGAGAACGCCATCCAGGTCTTGTTTTTCAATCTCCAAAAGGATGTGCTGCAATTCTTCTGCGCCGTTGTCCAAGGTATCGGGCGTGCGAGCGACCAGTTGGACCAACCATTGCCCTTCGGGCAAATCTTTGACACCTTCTTGCAAGGCGGCCAGCGGAAGTGGGCCATGCTCATGAATTTGGGTGTCCAGCCATCGAAACAAGGTCCCGTGTGGCGACTGAAGTTCGCACAGCAGGCCGCGCTCCGATTCAGACAATTGCTCCCAATGGGACGAGGCGTGAAAAAGCAAAGCCAAAGCCCGGTCTTCGCGCAAGGATTGGGTGGGCGTTAGCCGGCCTTCACGCGCGGCTCGGGTGGGACGACTGGGTTGCCAGTTGCTTGTTTTGCGGGCCCCTTGTGCAGATCGTTTTGGGTTTTGTCCCCCAGAGTTCACGCCCCATAAGGCCAGCAATTCATGTGTACCCAGTTGGATGACCTTGGCCCATTCGTGCAGCAACTGGGTTTTGAGCACCCCATCTGGCATGGGCAGCCACATC
>JBEAMY010000035.1:0-3571 GCA_041165725.1 Pseudomonadota bacterium | reverse complement strand
AGGTTGTGTTTAACCTCAACCTTGAGCGCCCCTTGGAGGAACTCGTCCAAAGGGGTGCGCTGAACACCGCCCATCAAGCTCACATCGTCTGCATCCGAGTGCAAGACGTAAAAACCATTTTCATCTTTGATCAGAACCCCAACGTGGCTGTAACCCGTATCCGAGTTGAGTCCTGCGAAATAAGGAGACCAGAGCCCTTTGCCCTGTCTAAAAATCAAATCGCCCGATTGGAAATCGGGCAAGTTAAGGACATGCGAATTGGGTTGATTGAAATACTCAAATCGATGCCAACTGATTGCTGCGGCCAGCGATGAAACAAGGACCAGCAGCAACCAGCGGGTGAGGGTCATTTCTTGTTAATGACCATTTTCCATTTGCCATCGATCTTTTTCATGTCGGTGGGCTTGTTATCGCTACTCAGAACCACCACAGCAGTATCGCCATCGATTTTTTCAGAGACCACTTTGATGCCGTTTTTGCAGTTTTTCTCCAAGTCGCCCTTGATTTGAGGGCCTTTCTTGGGATCTTCTGCCATGGCAACGACCATGCCCACCATGGCTTGGGATTCAGGAGCCGTGTACTCAACCAAAGGTTGGAGGCTATTGGCCTTGCACATCTTTTCGTGCATTTCAACCAAAGTTGCGCCGGGGCCAGAAGAACCGCAGGACACCAAAACGCCAGTCAGGGCAAAGACCAGGGGAAGAGTAAAACGTTTCATGTTGATCTCGTTGTTAAAGACCATCTGATCTTAAAAGATAAACCTGTTTGTTTATCAATATAAAAATAAACAAAAAGAATTCCAAACGTTTCACAAATTCATTTTCTTTGCAATCGACTGTATCGATGGCAGAAGTTCAATTGAGTTTTGCCAAGACCTGCAACCGCAGTGAGAGAAACCGGCTGACCTTGGGCAAACCCGGATGCCATCCAGGTTGACTTTTGGGTGACTAAGCGCGAGGCTAGCTCCGAATTCCAAAAGGAGCGCTCTCATGCATAAGCTGGTCGAAAAGGTGGCACGCAATTGGCTGAAAAAGCCTTTGGTCTGGATCAGCAGCTTGGTCTTGGGGGCCAGCGTGTCCCTTCAGGTCCAGGCCCAAAATTGGCCCACCAAGCCCATCAAGTTGGTCGTGACCTTCCCATCGGGTGGTGCGCCCGACATCTTGGCCAGACTGTTTGCTGAGAAGGCCCAATTGGGTCAGGCCATCGTGGTCGACAACAAGCCAGGTGCTGGGGGCAACATCGGCGCTGATGCCGTGGCCAAGTCAGCTGCAGACGGCTACACGCTGGTACTGGGCACAGTAGGCACTCATGCCATCAATGGGGCTTTGTACGAGAAGATGCCTTACGACATGGTGAAGAACTTTGCGCCCGTGTCCTTGATCGCGTCCGCTCCCAATTTGCTGGTGGTCAACAACACCCTGCCTGTCAAGACTGTGCCTGAGTTCATTGCCTACCTCAAGGCCAACCCCAACAAACTGTCATTTGGCTCACCGGGTGTGGGCACTTCGGTTCATGTGTCGGGCGAGTTGTTCAAGTCCATGACTGGGACTCAAATGACACATGTGCCCTACAAAGGTCGCCAGTTTGCCATTCCCGATTTGGTGGGAGGAAGCATCCAGCTGATGTTTGACAACATGCCCTCTGCTTTGCCCATGGCCAAAGAAGGGCGAATTCGTGCGATTGCAGTCACGACGGCAAAGCGTTCCTCTGCTGCCCCTGAGATCCCCACCATCGCAGAAACCATTCCAGGGTTTGAAGCAACCACCTGGTTTGCCATGTTTGCCCCGCATGGAACGCCCAGGCCCATCGTTGACAAACTCAATGCCGAAGTGATCAAAGTCTTCCGCATGCCCGACGTGGCTGAAAAGCTCAAAACGCTGGGACTTGAAGCGGTGCTGTCCAGCCCAGAAGAGCTGGCCAGCTATCAAGCCAGCGAAATTGTCAAATGGACCAAGGTGGTCAAAGAATCGGGGGCGCGAGCTGAATAACCTCAAGCACGCTCAATTGGCCAAGTTGCATGGCCCTAGGTCAGTTGCACCGGTATCTGTAAATACCCTCTGAAACGCACGCGGCCTCCCCTTGTAGGCGCTCCGGCAAGTTGGTAGCGAGGAAAGCGCTGCAAAAGTCGTCCGATCGCAACTTGTCCTTCAAGTCGGGCAAGACTCATTCCCGCACACGCGTGTGCGCCGCTGGCAAAGGCCAAGTGGCGGTTTGGATTGCGCCCCACATCAAAACGCTCGGGGTCAGCAAATTGTTCAGGGTCGCGGTTGGCCGCACCGATGCACAAGGTCAGACGGGTGCCCTCGGGCATGGCAAAGCCACCCAATTCAACCGACTGCGTGGTGATGCGATTGCCAAGCTGATTGGAACTTTCAAACCTCAGCATTTCCTCCACCGCCGACCTCATCAACTCTGGGGCTTGCAAAAGCCTTTGGCGCTCATCCGGAAATTCAATGAGACTCACCAAACCGTTGCCAATCAAGTTGGTGGTGGTTTCGTGCCCGGCGTTGAGCAGAAAAATGCAGTTGTGCAAAAGCTCTTTGGCGCTGAGCTTTTCACCATCGGCTTCGCCCACAATCAATCGGGTGAGGACATCGGTATCTGGGTTGCCCAAAGCAGCACGCCTTCTAGCGATCAAGTCGTTCAGGTAGTCGATGAAGTCTTTGACGGCAAGGTTGCCACGCTCAAAGGCTTGAGGACTAAGCACGGGCTCCAAAGCCCCCAGAATGGCCAAGGACCAATCGCGCAGTGGTCCTCGCTCATCAACTGGCACACCCAGCAAATTGCCAATCACCTCGATGGGGATAGCAGAGGCAAAGTCTTCGATCAAATCCACGGCAAGGCCTTGTTGCGCTTTGTCTTGCATGCGATCGAGCAAATGGTCCACCAGTTGAATCAGACCAGCCTCCATGCTGGCGATGGCTTTGGGCGTGAGCGCACCAGAAATCAGTTTGCGTACCCTGGTGTGCAATGGGGGGTCCGAAAAAACCAAGCTGGTGGTGTGATGCTCATAAAGCAAGGAGTCCCCAAATTTGGGTTTGAATTCTTTCTTTTTGTCGGAGCTGAAAGTGCGCGTGTCTTTGTAGACCGCAACCAAATCGCCGTAACGGGTCAAGAAAAAACTGCCATCGGCCATGGGCTTTACCGGCAAATTCGTGCGCAAGGCACGGTACACCGTGTAAGGGTCGTCGTGAAATCCTGCCGGCAATTTCGACAACTCGAAGTCTTGGGCAAGTTTTTTTTCAAAGTCCAAAGTCATGTCAAATTGTTTTCAAGATTTCATGCTTCTGCCACTGACAAATGGTCAGGGACATGCACAGGCATGGCAAGAAGAATTTGGGCCATGCTCTTGCCTAAAGGATCGGCGCGCAATGAGGCCATGCCACCACCATCCAGGGCGTTTTCACAAACAAAATTGAAAGCCCCAAGACCTGGCAACTCGAAACGCGTCACTGGGCCTTGGACCAGATGCGATAGCCATTGCGCCACCCGCTCGGGCGTGACCTGATCACGCAAAACGCCAACCCATTCAGGGCGGCGCGCCATCAGACCGATGTTTGAAATGTCTCCC
>JBEAMY010000034.1:0-3783 GCA_041165725.1 Pseudomonadota bacterium | reverse complement strand
ATCGAGCTTTCCTTGCGCAACAAAATCGCCTTGTGCGATGCCTTGGTGCAATGGTTTGACTCCGATGCCATGCCCATTCATCAACTCAAGGCCGATCGCGACGATGGCCTGACCACCGAGCTGGCGCAAGAACGTCTGCAAGAAGCGGTGGCCTGCGTGTTGGAGGTGAGGGCGCTGTGGCAATCTTGGTTGGACCAGGTCGACGAGCGCTTCCACGAACTGCAAAACCACAGCCTTCGCGCCAGTTGGAAAACTCAAATCCGTGAGCCTTTGCAGCGCATCCTCAGCGGCAAGGCATTTGACCCATTGCTTGAAGAGTGCAACCGCATTCACCAACGCGTGCTCAAGGGTCGCGTCTGGGTGGCCTTGCACATGCACGCCGGTGACGGCAACGTGCACACCAACATCCCCGTCAACAGCGACGACTACGAGATGCTTCGCTCAGCCCATGAGGCCGTGGGTCGCATCATGAAGCTCGCGCGCAGCCTGGGCGGCGTGATCTCCGGTGAGCACGGCATTGGCATCACCAAGCTTGAATTCCTGAGTGACGACGAGCTGGCCCCCTTTGCCCGCTACAAACAACAAGTCGATCCTCAAGGGCATTTCAACAAAGGCAAGTTGTTGAGGGGGGAGGCGCTCTCTGGTTTGGGTGACGATGTGCGACAAGCCGATTTGAGCCATGCCTACACCCCCAGCTTTGGCCTCATGGGGCATGAGTCGCTCATCATGCAGCAGTCCGACATCGGCGCCATTGCCGATTCGGTCAAAGACTGCTTGCGTTGCGGCAAGTGCAAACCCGTTTGCGCCACCCATGTTCCTCGCGCCAATTTGCTCTACAGCCCTCGCAACAAAATCCTGGCCACCTCACTCTTGATTGAGGCCTTCCTCTACGAAGAGCAAACCCGCAGGGGTGTTTCCATCAAGCATTGGCAAGCTTTCGAAGACGTGGCCGATCACTGCACCGTTTGCCACAAGTGCGCTTCGCCTTGCCCGGTCAAGATCGACTTCGGTGACGTGACCATGAACATGCGCAACCTCTTGCGCAAGATGGGTAAAAAGACTTTCCGTCCTGGCAATGCCTTGGCCATGTTGATGCTCAACGCCACCAGCCCCGAGTTGGTCAAGACCTTGCGCACCCTCACGGTCGACGTGGGGTTTCGGATGCAGCGCTGGGCCAATCGTGTGTTTTCTCACTGGGCGCGTCAACAAACGCAGCGTCCACCCGCAACGGTGGGGGCTGCGGGCTTGCGTGAGCAAGTCATTCATTTCGTCAACAAAAAAATGCCCGCCGGGTTGCCCAACAAAACCGCACGTGCTTTGCTGGACATCGAAGACCGTTCACACGTTCCCATCCTGCGAGACCCCAAGCGAACCACGGTCGATTCAGAAGCGGTGTTTTATTTCCCTGGCTGTGGCTCCGAGCGCTTGTTCAGCCAAGTGGGATTGGCCACACAAGCCATGCTCTGGCATGCGGGGGTTCAAACCGTGTTGCCACCGGGTTACCTGTGTTGCGGCTACCCGCAGCGTGGATCGGGTCAGTTTGACAAAGCCGAGAAGATGATCACCGACAACCGCGTGCTCTTTCACCGCGTTGCCAACACCCTGAACTATTTGGACATCAAAACCGTGGTGGTGAGCTGTGGGACGTGCTATGACCAGCTTCAAGGCTACGAGTTCGAGAAGATCTTCCCCGGTTGCCGCATCGTTGACATCCACGAATTCCTGCTGGCCAAAGGCATCACCCTTCAAGGGCAAACCGGTGGTGATGAGCCCGCTTACCTTTATCACGACCCTTGCCACTCTCCCATGAAGCAGCAAGACCCGATGAAAACCGTGGGTCAGCTCATGGTCAGTCCTGTGCTCAAGACCGACCGATGCTGTGGCGAATCGGGCACCCTGGGCGTGACCCGCCCCGATGTGTCCACCCAGATCCGCTTTCGCAAGGAAGCCGAGCTGCTCGTCAACGAAAAAACCTTGACCGAGCAGCGTGGCGGCCAAGCCCCTGAAAAAGTCAAAGTCCTCACCAGCTGCCCCAGCTGCTTGCAAGGCTTGTCGCGCTACCAAGGCGATTTGCAAAACGGTTTGCTCGAGGCCGACTACGTGGTGGTCGAAATGGCCCGCCGCATCCTGGGCGAAGACTGGATGGTCAATTACGTGAATCAGGCCAATGCCGGTGGCATTGAGCGGGTTCTGGTCTGAAGGCCAGGGCCATGGCATCCCACCATCCTCACCCCACAGACATCACTTTGCACACCGAGTCGCGGGTGCTTGAAGTGGGTTTTGACAACGGCAATCGCTTTCGCATTCCCTTTGAACTCATGCGCATCTACAGCCCATCGGCGGAGGTGCAAGGCCACGGGCCTGGGCAAGAGGTCTTGCAAACCGGCAAGCGAAATGTCACCTTGGTCGACGTGACCTCGGTGGGCAATTACGCGATTCGGCCCCAGTTCAGCGATGGTCACGACTCGGGCATTTTTTCCTGGGAATACTTGCACTTCCTAGGGGACCAATCCGAGCAACTCTGGCAACAGTACGAGCAACGCCTGCAGCATGCCGGTCGAGGGCGAGACGATCCCATGCCCCAGGCTGGTCATGGCGGTGGCTGCTCGGTGTGAGAATCAGCCCCATGGCACAAACTCATTTTGGTTTCAAGACGGTGGCAGAGCGCGACAAGGCGCGGCATGTGCGTGGCGTTTTCGATTCGGTCGCCGTCAAGTACGACCTGATGAACGACCTCATGTCCATGGGTTTGCATCGGGCCTGGAAGGCCTACACCATTCAGGTGGCTGATGTGCAACTCGGACACCGGGTGCTTGACATTGCTGGAGGCACGGGCGATCTCGCACGCGCCTTTGCCCGGCGCGTGGGCGCAAGCGGCCAAGTTGTTCACACCGACATCAATTACGCCATGCTCAGCACGGGCCGCAATCGCTTGCTCGATGAAGGCCTGGCCTTGCCCACGGTGGTGTGTGACGCTGAGCATCTGCCATTTCCAGACCGAAGCTTTGATCGCGTCAGCGTGGCCTTTGGTCTCAGGAACATGACGCACAAAGACCAGGCTCTGCGTGAGATGTCACGCGTGCTCAAGCCGGGTGGCAAATTGTTGGTGCTGGAGTTTTCCAAAGTGGCCAAACCCCTGGAGTCGGTCTACGACTGGTATTCCTTCAACATCTTGCCGCGCCTTGGGCAGTGGGTCGCAGGCGACGCCGACAGCTATCGCTATTTGGCCGAGTCCATCCGCATGCACCCCTCTCAGCAAGAACTCAAATCCCTCATGCTCAATAACGGCATGGATCATGTGGACATTCATAACCTGAGCGCAGGGCTGGTCGCACTCCATGTTGGAATACGTACACAAGCCTGAATTGTTTTTTCTGAAGGAGTCCCAGCCATGAAGTGGTTCGCGATTTGTCTGTCCATCGTACTGACCTTGGGTTCAGTGTCTTCCCACGCCAAGCGCATGGGAGGAGGCAAGTCTGTGGGGACGCCATCGCAGAACGTGAATCAACGCGAAGCCGCCAAGCCCGCGCCCGCGCCTGGCACGCCTGCTCAGCAAGCTGCGCCAGCAGCTCAACCCGCTCCTGCAGCTGCCACACCGCCAGCGGCTCAACCAGGTCGCAACTGGGGCGGCATGTTGGGTGGATTGGCCGCTGGCCTGGGCCTGGCTTGGTTGGCCCACACCTTGGGTTTTGGCGAGGCCTTCGCACAAATCCTCATGTTTGGCCTCTTGGCCCTGGTGGTGATGATGGTGATCACCATGATCATGCGCCGTCGTTCACCCGC
>JBEAMY010000033.1:0-2886 GCA_041165725.1 Pseudomonadota bacterium | reverse complement strand
TGAGGGTATGGCCGTTGACTTCCAATTGCCCTTTGAGCAACTGCACCCAAACCTTTCGCTCGCCCAAGCCTTCAAGCCGAGCCGATTCAGCCCCATCAAAACTGCCCACCCAGATGCAAGCGTCGGCATTCATGCCCAAGGCCTTGTCGCGCCGCTGGCCATCCACCAATCGGGTAAGGCGCCCCCGCTTGTCGCTGTCGCTCACTTGCCGTTGCTCGTAACCGGGTTCTAGACCTTGTGCGCTGGGAAAAATCCAAATTTGAAAAAAATGCGTGGTCGATTGCGCATGGTTGAACTCGCTGTGCATCACGCCGGTGCCCGCGCTCATGCGCTGCACATCGCCTGCGGGAATGGTCTGCACATGGCCCATGCTGTCGCGGTGCGCCAGTTCACCGCTGAGCACGTAGCTGATGATTTCCATGTCGCGATGGCCGTGGGTGCCAAAACCAGTTCCAGGCGCAATGCGGTCTTCGTTGATGACTCGCAAATTACCCCAGCCCATGAATTCGGGGTCTTGATAACTGGCAAATGAAAAGCTGTGGTGAGACTGCAACCAACCGTGGTCAGCCCAACCGCGATCAGCACTTTTTCTTAGCCGAATCATGTTGACTCCTTGGATATGAATGACCGCACTTTAGGCGGTGCTGCCACAGGCTTGAGACAATGGGTTTGACCACACCTTTCAAAATTTTTGATCAGTCATGCCCCAACCTCGCGACACTTTGACCCCCGACGCCCTGGCCATGCTGGATGCAATTGACCGTTATGGCAGTTTTGCAGCGGCTGCCCGAGCCTTGGGTCAGGTGCCCAGCGCCCTGTCCTATCGGGTCAGGCAATTGGAGGAGTCGCTGGACGTGCTGCTGTTTGATCGAAGCAGCCGACAGGCCAAGCTCACTCCCGCTGGACAGGCCTTGCTCAGCGAAGCCCGGCGCATCCTCCAAGACCTCGATGCGGTGTCAAGCCGAATCCGCCGAATTGCCACCGGTTGGGAATCCAAACTCACCCTGGCCTATGACACCATCGTTTGCAAAGAGGTTTTGCTGGATTTGTGCGCTCAATTCGATGCCCTCTCCCCGCCCACACAAATCCGACTGCAACAAGAAACCCTGCATGGCACTTTCAACGCCTTGGTCACGGGCCAAGCGGATCTGGCCGTTGGGGTGTCCGCTGAAAGCGCGGATTTGACGCGCGTCTCCCATCAGTTTTTGGGTCAGGTTGAATTCGTCTTCGCAGTGGCACCCCACCATCCGCTTGCAAAGATGGGCTCCCCCTTGTCCGACGAACAGATCAAAGCCCACAGGGCGGTCGCCGTGGCCGATTCGGCCCCCATAGGCTTGGACGTGACAGTGGGTTTGTTGCCTGGCCAACAGGTGCTGACCGTTTCCAGCATGTCCGACAAGATTCAGGCCCAGCTGCGTGGGCTGGGTGCTGGTTTTCTGCCCTTGGCGCGAATCCGTGAACACCTCGTCAGCGGCAGCTTAGTCCTGTGTCACACTCAACGACCCAGTCGACAGGTGTCCTTGCACTGCGCCTGGGCAACGGTTGCCGAATCCCAGCAAGGGCTTGCCCTGAGTTGGTGGCGTCAACAATTGCTCCAAGATCGGACCCGAGAGGCATTGCTGGGAAACTTGGCACAGGAACGCACAACATGAATCGAACGCATTGGGCCATTGTGGGCGCTGGCATGGCCGGCACTGTTGCAGCGCGCACTTTGTGGCGTGCGGGTCACCCCGTGCAAGTTTTCGAGAAAAGTGCTGGGGCCTCAGGCCGCATGGCCACGCGACACACCGACTTTGGCAGCTTTGATCACGGGGCACAGTACTTCACGGTTCGCGACCCTCGCTTTGCCCAGGCCTTGGGACAAGTCCCTGGCACCTTGGACCATCACCGTTCCTGGAGTGTGTCTTCGGTCAGAGTGCTCGATGCCTTTGGGCGCAAACTCAGCGCAGAACCGCGTGACCCGTCTTACCGCTGGGTGGGCACGCCGGGCATGCATCACTTGGTGCGACATTGGGCTCAGCCTCTGGCCGATCAAGGCATGCTGCACGCTCATGCCCAAGTCGAAGCCATCCGTTGTGACACCCGCAACAAGGGCCCAGTGTCGTGGCAGTTGAGGGTCAATGGCGAATGGCTGGCTCAGACCTTTGACGGCTTGCTGTTGGCCATGCCTGCGCCCCAAGTTTTGGCCCTGCTTGATCATCCCCTCAGTCAACTGCCTCATGCGTTTGCACACCGTGCAGCCCTTGACGCAGTTCGCATGCAACCCTGCTGGGCGGCCATGCTGGCCTTCCCTCAAGCCAGCCAAGCTCAGTTGACCAATTTTGGTCCCCATTGGAATGCGGCGCAAAGCACGCACCACCGCATCAGCTGGCTGGTTCGTGAAACGTCCAAGCCGGGCCGAGGCCCTACCGAACGCTGGACGGTTCACGCCAATTCCCAATGGTCGGCTGAACACCTTGAAGACGACCCTGCGCGGGTGCTCACCAAACTCGAACAAGCTTTCGCTGAACTCACTGGCATTCGCATCCGGCCCTATTGGTCCCAGGCTCATCGCTGGCGCTATGCGCTCACCACGCAAGCCCTGGGGCAAGCCTTCACATGGGATGCCTCTATGAAGTTGGGCACTTGTGGCGATTGGCACCTTGGCCACCGGGTTGAAGACGCTTTCGTGAGCGGGCTTGAGTTGGCGCTCGCAGTGTGTTGATGATGGGCTGATGGTGTGCTGATGTACAGGGGCCGATTTGCACCCTCGCCCACTGGCCCTTTGCACCTGGGGTCTTTGGTTTCTGCGCTGGCCAGTTGGTTGGATGCGAAATCACATGGCGGCCAATGGTGGGTTCGCATTGAAGACCTTGACCAACCCCGTTGTGTGCCCGGCATGGATCG
>JBEAMY010000032.1:0-5334 GCA_041165725.1 Pseudomonadota bacterium | reverse complement strand
CCGCTTGCTCGCGCCCATGGTCGGTTCGCAAACGCTCTATCCACCAGTTGGGCAAATTCCAGCGCACCCTCGCATCGGTCTGCAAGATGTGGCGCATGGATTCGGCTTCACGCAGCCAACGGCGCAAACACGCGTTGATCAACCCCGTTGCGTGATGGGTGTTGCGTTGCGACTTGGCGGCTTCGATCGTTTGATTGACCAAGGTGTGGGGCGCGTAAGGGCATGGCTCAGCATTCATCAAAGCCAGTGCCGTTTGCAGCAAAGCCACCACAGGGCGAGCGGGTGGTTTTTGCAAGAGGTGTTCGCAGGCGGCGCGGGACAGCGCCGCGTGACGCAAGCTGGTCATCAGCAAGGCCTGCACACCAGGTCTGAGTGAACTGGGGACTTGGTCAAGCACCGTTTGTGTGGATTCGCCCTGCATGACCCGATCCAACAAACGGGCCGTGTGATGGAGTTGAACCGACAGCGCTGGCGCCTTGGTTGCCGAGTTCATTGCAAGATGTGCGCAGGACGCCAGCCCAGGGCTTTGGCCAACCACTTGGCAGGCGGCATGGCAATCGCTGCGTTGTAGGCGCGAACCGACTCGTTGAAGCGCTCCATGTCGGGTTGGATCAACACACGCAGCTCCAGCCACCGTTGCTTGAGTTCATCAGGCATGTGCACGTAGTAGTTGTCGGGGTTGACCAGATTGAGCCAAGAGGTGTTGAGGTCGGACTCTGCCGCCATGAGGTTGAGGGCCAAGTTGCGGCTCAAGGGGTTTTCGGACATGCGCGCCAGCGCCACTGCAGCATGGCTGGATGCGACCTGAAGTCGGGTCCATAAGCTCACACTCAGCTCGGGCGCCATTTGCGTGCGCCAACCATGAGGCGATGTGGCCGCCGCCGTGATCGCTTCTTGCACCAACACTTGGTAGCGTCCAAACCAAGCCTCGAGGTTGACGAAGCACTGTTGGATGTCTTGGCGCAAACGCTTGAGGCGCGTGTAGGCCCCAAGCCACCAGAAAAAGCTCAGACCGATCAAAAGACCGGCTGCGGTGGTGAGGCCAAACTCCATGACTTACAACCTTGTGCCCCAAAGCGACAAAGGCCCTTGCGGGCCTTTGCGTCACTCGGCAGCAGGCTCCTCGCCCATCACGTCACTGCCCGAACCGGCCTGGGCTAGCTCGGCCGCTTCGGCTTCGGCGATGGCTCGGCGCTCCGCCTCGTCCATGGCGTCCTTCACCTTGCGTGCACGGTGGTAAGCCATGCCTGAACCTGCGGGGATCAGACGGCCCACGATGACGTTTTCCTTGAGGCCACGCAAGTCGTCGCGCTTGCCCATGATGGCTGCTTCGGTGAGCACGCGGGTGGTTTCCTGGAAGGAAGCCGCGCTGATGAAGCTGTCCGTGGACAAGGACGCCTTGGTGATGCCCAACAACAAATTGGTGTAGGTTGCGGGCAACTTGCCATCGGCCTGCAAGGCTTCGTTGGTGTTGAGGATCTCGGAGCGCTCGACCTGTTCACCAGCGATGTAGCCAGAGTCACCGGTGTTGTCGACAACGACACGGCGCAACATCTGGCGAACGATCACTTCGATGTGCTTGTCGTTGATCTTCACACCCTGCAAACGGTAAACGTCTTGCACTTCGTCAACGATGTAGCGGGCCAACTCTTCCATGCCCAACAAGCGCAAGATGTCTTGCGGATCAGCGGGGCCGTCGACAATGGATTCGCCCTTGTTGACGACCTGACCTTCGTGGACCAGGATGTTCTTTTCCTTGGGAATGAGTTCTTCCCAGACCTTGCCTTCGGGGTCGGTGATCTGCAAACGGATCTTGCCTTTGGTCTCCTTGCCGAAAGACACCGTGCCGGTCATCTCGGCCAGCACACCCTTGTCTTTGGGGGTACGGGCTTCGAACAATTCGGCCACGCGGGGCAAACCGCCGGTGATGTCGCGGGTCTTTTGACCTTCGATGGGGATGCGGGCCAAGACTTCGCCAGGGCCAACGTCTTGGCCATCGCGAACTTGGATCAACGCGCCCACTTGGAAGCCAATGGTCACCGAGTGATCGGTACCAGGAATCTTGACTTCCTTGCCTGCAGCATCGATCAGCTTGACCTGAGGGCGAACCACTTTGGTTGAACCACGGCGCTTGGGATCGATCACCACCAGAGTGGACAAGCCAGTGACGTCGTCAACCTGCTTGGCCACAGTGAGGCCTTCTTCCACGTTTTCGAATTTCACACGGCCGGCGAATTCGGTGATGATGGGTCGGGTCAGCGGGTCCCATGTGGCGAGCACACTGCCAGCTTTGACGGCGTGGTCGGGCTTGATCGCCAAGACCGAGCCATAGGGCACCTTGTGACGTTCACGCTCACGGCTGTGTTCGTCATGGAGCACGATTTCGCCAGAGCGGGAAATCACAACCAGTTCGCCTTTGCTGTTGGTCACATAGCGCATGGTGCTGTTGAAGCCCACGATGCCGCTGGACTTGGCTTCGACGCTGGAGGCAATGGCTGCGCGCGATGCGGCACCACCGATGTGGAAGGTGCGCATGGTCAGCTGGGTACCAGGTTCACCGATGGACTGAGCAGCGATCACACCAACGGCTTCGCCCACGTTGACCAAGCCACCACGGCCGAGGTCACGGCCATAGCACTTGGCGCAAAGGCCAAAGCGGGTTTCGCAATTGAGTGCGGTGCGGACCTTGACTTCATCAATGCCCACCGATTCGAGCATTTCCACGCCGTCTTCGTCGAGCATGTCGCCAGAAGCGATGAGGACTTGTTGCGTCTCGGGGTGCAGCACGTCTTCGGCAACAGTACGGCCCAACACACGATCGCGCAGGGATTCGATGACTTCACCGCCCTCAACAATGGCGCGCATGAGCTGGCCGTTGCTGGTGCCGCAATCGTCTTCAATGACCACCAGATCTTGGGTCACGTCCACCAAGCGGCGGGTCAGGTAACCCGAGTTGGCCGTCTTCAACGCCGTGTCGGCCAAACCCTTTCGAGCGCCGTGCGTGGAGATGAAGTACTGCAACACATTGAGGCCTTCACGGAAGTTGGCCGTGATGGGGGTTTCAATGATGGAGCCATCGGGCTTGGCCATCAGGCCACGCATGCCCGCGAGCTGACGGATCTGAGCGGCAGAGCCACGAGCTCCGGAGTCGGCCATCATGTAGATGGAGTTGAAGGAATCCTGTTCGACTTCGTTGCCGTTGCGGTCCAGGGTTTTTTCCTTGCGGAGTTGGTCCATCATGACCTTGGAGACAGCGTCACCGGCTTTGCCCCAAATGTCGACCACCTTGTTGTAGCGTTCGCCTGAAGTGACCAGACCTGATGCGTATTGCTTCTCGATGTCCTTCACTTCTTTTTCGGCTGCCTCGATGATGCCGTGCTTTTCGCTGGGCACGAGCATGTCGTCCACCGCAATCGAAATGCCTGCGCGAGTGGCCAAGCGGAAGCCGTATTGCAAGAGCTTGTCGGCAAACACCACCGTGTCCTTGAGACCGCAACGGCGGAAGGACGTGTTGATGAGGCGCGAAATTTCTTTCTTCTTGAGCGGCTTGTTGAGGTTGTCAAAGGTCAGGCCCTTGGGCAGGATCTCTGACAACAGCGCACGGCCAACCGTGGTATCGCGCATGGCAGTGTTGGCAAACACTTCGCCCGAATTTTTGTCTTTGACCCAATCGGTGAGTCGAACCGACACACGGGTGGTGAGTTCAACCGCACCAGCTTGCCAGGCGCGTTCGAGTTCTTCGAGGTCGGCAAAGACCATGCCCTCGCCGCGGCCGTTGATGCGCTCGCGCGTGGCGTAGTAAAGGCCCAGCACCACGTCTTGCGACGGCACGATGGAAGGCTCGCCGCTGGCGGGGAAGAGCACGTTGTTGGAAGCGAGCATCAGGGTGCGGGCTTCCATTTGTGCTTCCACCGACAAGGGCACGTGAACGGCCATTTGGTCACCGTCAAAGTCGGCGTTGAAGGCCGAGCAGACCAAGGGGTGCAACTGAATGGCTTTGCCTTCGATCAGGATGGGCTCAAATGCCTGGATGCCCAAACGGTGCAGCGTGGGCGCACGGTTGAGCAGCACGGGGTGCTCTTTGATGACCTCTTCCAGGATGTCCCACACGATGGGGGTTCCGGCTTCGACTTCTTTTTTCGCTGCCTTGATGGTGGTTGCAATCCCCATGGCCTCAAGGCGCGAGAAGATGAAGGGCTTGAACAGTTCGAGCGCCATGAGCTTGGGCAAACCGCACTGGTGCAGTTTGAGGTAAGGGCCCACGGTGATGACGGAACGACCGGAATAGTCGACGCGCTTGCCCAGCAAGTTTTGGCGGAAGCGACCGCTTTTGCCTTTGATCATGTCGGCCAGCGACTTGAGTGCGCGCTTGTTGGCGCCCGTCATGGCTTTGCCACGGCGACCGTTGTCGAGCAGGCTGTCGACCGATTCTTGCAACATGCGCTTTTCGTTGCGGGCAATGATCTCAGGGGCCTTGAGTTCGAGCAAGCGCTTGAGGCGCGAGTTGCGGTTGATGACTCGGCGATAGAGGTCGTTGAGGTCAGAGGTGGCGAAGCGGCCGCCGTCGAGCGGCACCAAGGGGCGCAGATCGGGGGGCAGAACCGGCAACACCGACAAGACCATCCACTCGGGCTTGATGCCCGACTTTTTGAAGGCCTCGAGCACCTTGAGGCGCTTGGCGTTTTTCTTGACCTTGACTTCAGAGCCCGTCAGGTCGCCACGGAGTTTCTCGATCTCAATGTCGAGGTCAAGGCCTTCGAGCAGATCGCGAACGCCTTCAGCGCCCATCTTGGCCACGAACTCGTCGCCGTACTCTTGGCGCTTGGCATCGTAGTCGTCCTCGGACATGATGCTGAACTTCTTGAGCGGGGTCATGCCGGGGTCGACCACGACATAGGCTTCGAAATAAAGCACGCGCTCGATGTCGCGCAAGGTCATGTCCAGCACCAAACCCAAACGGCTGGGCAAAGACTTCAGGAACCAAATGTGGGCGCAAGGTGCGGCCAGGTCGATGTGACCCATGCGCTCACGGCGAACTTTGGTCTGGGTGACTTCAACGCCACACTTCTCGCAAATCACGCCACGGTGCTTGAGGCGCTTGTATTTGCCACACAGACATTCGTAGTCCTTGATGGGGCCAAAAATCTTGGCGCAGAACAGGCCATCGCGCTCGGGTTTGAAAGTGCGGTAGTTGATGGTCTCGGGCTTTTTGACTTCGCCAAAAGACCAAGAACGGATTTTTTCCGGGGAAGCGATGCCAATCTTGATGGCATCGAAATGCTCATCCGGGGTGAACTGGCGGAACAGGTCAAGCAATGATTTCATGGTTTCAAT
>JBEAMY010000031.1:0-2569 GCA_041165725.1 Pseudomonadota bacterium | reverse complement strand
GGTTTGGGTGCTCAATCGCACCAAGATCGGTTTGCTGATCCGAGCCGGTGTTCAAGACCGAGAGATGGTGGAGTCACTGGGCTATCGCATCCGTCAGCTGTTCGTGGGCGTCTTTGTGGCGGGCAGCGCATTGGCGGGGCTGGGTGGCGTGATGTGGGGCCTGTACCAACAAAACGTGGTGGCCCAAATGGGCTCTCAGGTCAATGTGCTGATCTTCATCGTCATCATCATTGGGGGGCTTGGCTCCACGCTGGGGGCTTTGGTGGGCGCCGTGCTCGTGGGGCTGATGGCCAACTACACCGGCTACCTCTTTCCCAAGCTGGCTCTTTTTTCAAACATCGCCCTCATGGTCGCCATCTTGCTCTGGCGTCCACAAGGCGTGTATCCGGTGACCCAACGTTAAAGGCCTGCGCGAGATGAAACCCTGGTTCAACCGCTTACTCTCTGGCGACTGGCCGCGCAGCCGCTGGCTTGCTGCGGCCTTGTTGTTGACCTTGCTGGGCTTGGGACTTGCGCCATGGCTTTTCACCAGCGTGAAGGCCATCAACGTCGCCGCCAAGATCCTGATCTTTGTGGTCTTGGTGGCCAGCTACGACTTGTTGCTGGGCTACACCGGCATCGTCAGTTTTGCCCACACCCTCTTTTTTGGCATGGGGGCTTATGGCGTGGCAATCGCCATGACGGATCAACCCAGCTGGGTCAACCTGGGCTTGGGCGTGCTGGTGTCGCTCATCTTGTCCATGGTGCTGGCTTTGCTCATCGGACTTTTTTCCTTGAGGGTACGAGCGATTTTTTTCGCCATGATCACTTTGGCCGTGGCCTCTGCATTCATGACATTGGCCTCGCAGTTGTCGGGCCTCACCGGAGGCGAGGACGGCCTGACCTTCAAATTGCCCCTGTGGCTGTCGCCCTCTTTCGAATGGGCCGATGAGCCCTTGGCCTTGCCCTGGGGCGAGGTCGAACTCAATGGCCGGCTGCTCGCCTATTACCTGTTGTTTGTCACTGCCTTGGTTTTGTTCCTGGTGATGTTGCGTTGGGTGAATTCGCCCTTTGGTCGGGTCTTGCAGGCCATCCGCGAAAACGAATTCAGGGCCGAGGCGCTGGGCTATCCCATCGTGATCTACCGGACCCTGGCCAATGTGTTTTCTGCCCTCATGGCGACGCTGGCGGGCTGCATGCTGGCGATCTGGCTGCGCTACAACGGCCCCGACACTTCGCTGTCTTTTGAGATCATGCTCGACGTCTTGCTCATGGTCGTGATCGGGGGCATGGGCACTCTTTACGGTGCGGTCATCGGCAGCGGCCTTTTTTTACTGGCACAAAACTATTTGCAAGATGCCCTGGCTGCGCTGGCCCAACTCACCGCCCCCTGGCCGATCTTGTCGGCCCTGTTCACTCCTAACCGTTGGTTGCTCTGGTTGGGACTCATGTTTGTGCTGTCCGTCTATCACTTTCCTTCAGGCATTGTGGGGGTCTTGCGTCAACGTCATCGTGACCGGCAAGCCCAAGCTCAGGCCGATTGATCAGGAGCCACGCCATGTTTCACGCCAACCCCCAATCGCGCTATTTGCAATGTGAAGAACGAGAGATTCATTTCATGGATTGGCCAGCCAATCCGCAAGTGAGCCCGCAAATCCCGGTTGTGGCGTGGCACGGCCTGGCCAGAACCAGGCGCGACATGGACGCATTGGCCCAGCACCTGAGCGCCAAAGGTCATCGCGTGATTTGCCCAGACACCATTGGCCGAGGTTTGTCGCAATGGAGCCCCAAGCCCGAGTCCGAATACTGCTTGGCCTTCTACACCCGCTTGGCAAAGTCCTTGCTCGATCAGTTGCAACTGCAAGAGGTGGCTTGGGTGGGCACTTCAATGGGCGGCGCAGTGGGGTTGGTGGCGGCAAGTTCAAGCCTCAAAGGGCGTATCCGCTCACTGGTGCTCAATGACATGGGGCCAGAGATCGCGGCCTCTGCCATCGAGCGCATCCGCACCTATGCGGGCAACCCTTCGGCTTTCGACACCGTGAGCGAACTCCAAAACTATTTCAGAACCGTTTACAAACCCTATGGCTGGTTGAGCGATGCGCAATGGACGCTGCTCACCGAAAGCTCTGTGCGCCGCTTGCCCGATGGTCGGGTCACGCCGCATTACGACCCCAAGATGGTCATGCAGTTCACCCATCACCCCGAAGACTACAACCTGTGGTCGGCCTTCGAACAAGTGACGGTGCCCATGCTGTGTTTGCGGGGCGAGCACTCCGATTTGCTGTTGCGCGAAACCACGGCGCAAATGCCTGAGCGCAATCCGCTGGCGAAGGTGATTGAAGTGCCTGGCTGTGGCCATGCTCCGGCACTCAACGTGCCCGAGCATTTCAGTTGGATCGATGATTTTTTGCGGGGCTGATCACATCAGCAAGTGTTCGCCGGCGTTGTCGCCGCCCAGGATCACGTAGTTGACCTTGCGAATGTCCATGAGCTTGATGCCGCCTGCATAGCTGATTGAGCTTTGAACGTCTTGTTCCATTTCAATCAGCGTGTTGGCCAGTTTGCCCTTGATGGGTTCAAGAATGCGCTT
>JBEAMY010000030.1:0-2652 GCA_041165725.1 Pseudomonadota bacterium | reverse complement strand
TTTTTGACCAATGGCCCAGCCAAGCTGGATTGCACCTTGCTGTCTTGGTGAGCACCGCCTCTTTGGCCTGGTTGCTTGCCTTGCACTTGACCAAGCGCAGATTCAGGCAGTGATCCAACCGTTAGGATTCCAAACACTTCTTTTCATTTTGCACAGCAGGACTTCATCATGAGCATTCAACGAGTAGGCGTCATCGGGGCTGGAACCATGGGCAACGGCATTGCACAAGCTTGTGCCGTCAAAGGCATTGCGGTCGTCATGGTCGACATTCAGCAAGCCGCAGTTGATAAAGGCATTGCCACCATTTCATCCAGCCTAGATCGCCTCATCAAAAAAGAGGCGATGACTGATGCCGATAAGGCCAAGGCCTTGTCATTGATTCAGGGCAGCACCCGCTATGAAGATTTGGCCAAGGTAGATTTGGTCATTGAAGCTGCCACCGAAAATCATGCTCTCAAGATCAAGATCCTTCAACAACTTGACGCCATCGTTGGTGCAGACGTACTGATTGCTTCCAACACTTCTTCGATTTCAATCACTCAATTGGCCGCTGTGGTCTCACACCCTGAGCGATTCATTGGCATGCATTTCTTCAATCCAGTTCCTGTCATGGCCCTGGTTGAAATCATCCGCGGCCTTCAAACTTCCGATTCTGCGCATGATGCTGTTCACGACTTGGCCAAGCGCCTTGGCAAGTCCCCCATCACCGTGAAGAATGCGCCTGGTTTTGTGGTGAATCGGATTCTGGTGCCCATGATCAATGAAGCGTTCTTTGTGCTTGCAGAAGGCCTTGCTTCACCTGAAGACATCGACACCGGCATGCGTCTTGGATGCAATCACCCCATCGGCCCACTTGCTTTGGCCGACATGATCGGCTTGGATGTTTGTCTGGCCGTCATGGAGGTTTACTTGGATCAATTTGGAGACTCCAAATACCGCCCATGCCCCTTGCTCAAGGAAATGGTGGCCGCGGGACGCTTAGGGCGCAAGACCAAGCAAGGCGTCTACCACTACGCCTGAGCCTCACTCGGGTTGTTGAGCAACAGGGCGAAAAGCAGCAACAGCATTTCGCCCATGCCAACCCCAAAAAAGGGGCAGTTGAAAAAACCCACCACCACCGCCACCCACAGCACGCCCTTGAGGGCATTGGGTGGTGTCAAGCGCCCAGCATCTCGCCACAGTTGGATCAACCAACCCAACAACAACACCAATCCGATCACCCCACCTTCAGCGGCCATGAGCAAATACTGCTGGTGAGGGTTGGAAGGTGCATCAGACTGCAAGCCACCGTATTTCAAATAATTCATTCGCCACGCACCAAGACCCACACCAAGTATGGGTTGATCTCGCACCATGTCGATGGACCTTGCCCAGTAATTGAGCCGTTGACCTTGACTCCCCAACTGTTCTTGACTCAGTTGGTTGGACTCCAAGTATTGGGACACCTCATCGTAAACAACGGTAATGCGAGTTTGCACGCGGCTTGAAAATGTGAAAGCAGTGGCCACCATCAACACCGGCACAGCAAAAGCCAGCCATCCCCACTTTTTAGGGACTGCCTGAAAGGCCATCAGAAAAACCACCAAACCGCCAGCCACATAGCCGCTGCGCCCTGTGCTCAGAAAAAAAACATTGAACAAAGTCAGTGCAATCAAAATCCATTTGAGGTTTTTCATGCGTGGCGACAAAACGGACTCACCGAACTGGAAAAGCACCCATGCCATCAAGCTCAACATGATGGGTTGTTCCAGGGTGCTGGTGAATACAACACCAAGACTGGTTTCGGCCTTGGCGGTCGCCCAAGGCACTGGCATTCCTGCCATCAGTGCGAACGACGAGATCAAGACCAACAACTGCGCCCCTACAAACCCACGCATCGCTGCATCAAGTGCACGGACCTTGGCGAATAAGTACCAGACCACGGGCAAGACCAAAAAGCGGCTGTAGCGATCAAAGGCCAAAATTTGATCGCGTGATTCTGCACTGGACCAAAAAACGGTCAACGACATCCAGGCCCATAGGGCAAACAACCACCGCATGGATTTAGGCCATGCCAAGCCCCAGGGTCTTTGACCCGATTGCCACTGAACCACAATCACGGCCACAAAGGCCAGCAAGACCCAGAGTTTGAAGAGTGAAATGAGGGCGGCCCCCATGCTGACCGCCAAGGCCAGTCCCACAAGGCCAATCACCGTGAAACGATGCAATCCTCTGGGCAAAGTGATCAGCCCACTTTTGAGCTGAAATTCATTTGTAGCTTCGCGCATCCTCAATGACCTTGCCATCGTTGGGCAGGCTGCCCGGTGCGACCAGTTTAATGTCGCCGCGCAGCTTGGTCACTTCACGCAGGCTCTCACCCAAGGCTTTGCTCAAAGCCTCATTAGCCGCTTGGGTTTCCACCAGCAACTCCATCTGATCATTGGCCATTTCGCCGCTCACGACCAAACGCGCCTTCAAGGCTTCAGGATGCCGCTTGAGCACGTCGGCAATTTGCCCCGGATGCACAAACATGCCTTTGACTTTGGTGGTTTGATCCGCCCTCCCCATCCAGCCCTTGATGCGCTGATTGGTTCGACCTGTGGGACATTGACCAGCCAGCACCGCGGTCATGTCACCAGTTCCAAATCGGATCAAAGGATAGTCAGGGTTCAA
>JBEAMY010000029.1:0-4441 GCA_041165725.1 Pseudomonadota bacterium | reverse complement strand
CGTGGCGACTACGTGGTGAGCGATGCCACCCTGAACCGATTCTTCAGCTTCCACGTGATTGCTGTACCCCTGGTCCTGTTGGGCTTGGTGGTGGCACACATCATTGCTTTGCACGAAGTGGGCTCCAACAATCCCGACGGCGTCGAGATCAAGGCCAACAAAGATGCCAACGGCATTCCTTTGGATGGCATTCCTTTCCACCCCTATTACTCAGTGCACGACCTCTTGGGTGTGGTGGGCTTCCTGATCGTCTTCAGCGCCATCGTGTTCTTTGCGCCTGAGTTCGGCGGGTACTTCCTGGAATACAACAACTTCATTCCAGCTGACCCCCTGCAGACACCTTCGCACATTGCCCCGGTTTGGTACTTCACGCCTTACTACTCCATGCTTCGCGCCATCACCAGCGAGATGATGTACGCCCTGATCGCCTGCGTGGGCTTGGCTGCATTGGTCGCGGTGATCAAGCTCCAACTCAGCAGTTTCATGAAACTGGTGGTTTTGGGCGGTGCGGTCGTCGCCATTGGCCTCATGCTGTTGATCGACGCCAAGTTCTGGGGCGTGGTCGTCATGGGCGGTGCTGTCGTTATCCTGTTCTTCTTGCCCTGGTTGGACAACTGCGCGGTCAAGTCGATCCGCTATCGCCCCGACTGGCACAAATACCTCTACGGCATCTTTGTGATCAATTTTGCGATCCTGGCCTATCTGGGTGTTCAGCCTCCCTCACCAGTGGGTGGCTTGGTGTCTCAGGTCGGCACCCTCATCTACTTTGGCTTCTTCCTGTTGATGCCTTGGTGGAGTGCAATGGGCAAGACCAAGCCCGTTCCCGATCGCGTCACTTTCTCGGCCCATTGAGCCCATGAGCCCATTTGGAGATAGCAACATGAAAAAATTCCTCATCGGTCTCATGGTGGTGGTGGGTGCCGCATCGGCTCAAGCCTCTTCGGGTGGCATGCGTTGGGACAAAGCACCCGACCTCAGCACTGATCAATCCGCCCTTCAGCACGGTGCCAAGCTCTTCGTCAACTATTGCCTGAACTGCCACTCTGCGGCATTCATGCGCTACAACCGACTCAAAGACATTGGCCTGACGGATCAGCAGATCAAAGACAACCTGATGTTCACCACCGACAAAGTGGGCGACACCATGGTGGCCACGATCAACCCCAAGCAAGCCAAGGTGATGTTTGGTGCGAACCCCCCCGACTTGACCCTGGTGGCTCGCTCACGTGCGGGCAGCAATGGCTCGGGCTCTGATTACCTCTACACCTACTTGCGCACTTTCTATCCTGATTCCAGCCGCCCGACCGGTTGGAACAACCTTGCATTCCCCAACGTGGGCATGCCTCACGCCATGTGGGAATTGCAAGGCCAGCGCGAACCCATCTACGAAACCCGCACCGAGCATGGTCACGAGACCCATGTCTTCAAAGGCTGGAAGCAAGTCACCCCCGGAACCCTGAGCCCTCAAGAGTTCGACAAGTCAGTGGCTGATCTGGTGGCCTACATGAAGTGGATGGCTGAGCCTGCTCAAGCCACCCGCGTTCAACTGGGCGTTTGGGTGCTGATGTTCCTGTTGGTCTTTTTCGTGATTGCCTGGCGTTTGAACGCAGCCTTCTGGAAAGACGTTCGTTGATCACCGAGGGCTGCTGACCCAGCTCTCTTTCTCTCCCCCAGAGTGACAGGCCTGCCTGTCACTCTTTTTGATTTCAGGAGCCTCCATCATGATGGTGCTTTATTCGGGAACCACCTGTCCTTTTTCCCACCGCTGCCGCTTTGTGCTCTTTGAAAAGGGCATGGACTTCGAGATCCGCGATGTGGACTTGTTCAACAAGCCTGAGGACATCAATGTGATGAACCCCTACGGCCAAGTTCCCATCTTGGTTGAACGCGACCTCATCCTTTATGAGTCCAACATCATCAATGAATACATCGATGAGCGCTTCCCTCATCCCCAGTTGATGCCTGGCGACCCCGTGGATCGCGCCCGTGTTCGCTTGTTCTTGCTCAATTTTGAAAAAGAACTGTTCACGCACGTCACTACCTTGGAATCGCGCACCAACAAAGCCAACGAGAAGGCCTTGGAAAAAGCGCGCTCCCACATCCGTGATCGCCTCACCCAACTCGCCCCCGTGTTCCTCAAGAACAAATTCATGTTGGGCGACAACTTCTCCATGCTGGACGTAGCGATTGCTCCGCTCTTGTGGCGTCTCGATCATTACGACATCGACTTGTCCAAGAATGCAGCGCCCTTGCTGAAGTATGCCGAGCGCATCTTCTCTCGCCCTGCCTACATCGAGGCCCTGACGCCTTCCGAAAAAGTCATGCGCAAGTGAGGTTGGCGTGAGCTTGGAAGACTCCGCATCGGTGCCCAGCACCAAGCCCTATCTGATCAGGGCTTTGTTCGAATGGTGCGAAGACAATGGGTTCACGCCCTACTTGGCGGTGATGGTGGATGACACGGTTCAAGTTCCCCACGAATACGTCAACAACGGTGAAATCGTGCTCAACATCAGCAGCGATGCCACCGGTGGTTTGGTCATCGGCAACGATTGGATCGAATTCAAAGCGCGCTTTGCAGGGGTACCCAGAGAAATTCTGGTTCCCGTGGGCAGGGTGATTGCGATTTACGCGCGCGAAAACGGTCAAGGCATGTCCTTTCCCATTTACGAAATGCCGGAAGAAGATGCCCACGCCGATGTGTTGACCCAACCGGTGTTGAGCTTGGCTTCATCTGAACCCTCGATTCCAGATGCAGAGACACCGCTACCGCCTTCACCACCGTCGCCGACTTCGCCAAGCGGCTCAAAAGCCAAGCGCAAACCCAACCTCAAATTGGTCAAGTGACCACAGTTTGGATGACGGATGGCTTTCGCGCCCACGCCCAGCGATAGAATGAAGTCACGCCGGTTTAGCTCAGTTGGTAGAGCACCCGCCTTGTAAGCGGAAGGTCGTCAGTTCGAATCCGACAACCGGCACCATCTTCACTTTCGTACTGCCACCATGACCTCTCACGCCATCCGGCATGTACGCATCACCCCCATTGCCTTCAGAGACCCGCCGTTGCTGAACTCAGCAGGCATTCATGAGCCGTGGGCTTTGCGTGCCATCGTTGAAGTTGAAACCGCTTCGGGCCTAGTGGGCATCAACGAGACCTATGGCGACTTGCCCATGCTGGAGGCATTGAACCGCGCATGGGGCTTGGTGTTGGGGCTTTCGCCGTGGGACTTGAACGAGATGCAAAGGCGCATCTCTGCCGAATTTGGTTCCGCATCAAGTCAAGCCCAAGGCGCTGAGTTCCTGACCGAGATCGTTTCTCTTGCACCCGGTTCGCATGCATCCAAAACTGTTGCCAAGTTGGTCAGCGCATTTGAAGTAGCCATGCTCGATCTCCAGGGTCAACTCGCTCATGCGCCGGTGGTCGATGTGCTGGGCGGTGCCTCGCGAGATGCCGTTCCTTTCAGCGCCTATTTGTTTTTCAAGTATGCCGATCACATCAACGCCACCGAGCCCGCTGACTCTTGGGGTGAATGCACCTCACCCTCACAAATGGTCAATCAAGCGAAACGCATGGTCGATGAGCACGGCTTCAAAAGCATCAAGCTCAAGGCCGGCGTGTTTGAACCCGAGTACGAACTGCAAGTTTTGCTTGAATTGGCCAAACATTTTCCGAACTCGCCTTTGCGCATCGACCCCAATGCCAATTGGACGGTTGCAACCGGCATGCGAATGGCTGAGCAATTGGTGAACGTTTTGGAATACCTGGAGGACCCGGTGCCGGGTCTGGATGGCATGGCTGAAATCGCCAATCACCACGACATCCCATTGGCCACCAACATGGTCGTCACCAGCGACGCCGAGTGGGCCAGCAATGTGCGGCGCGGTTGTCCGGTGCGCATCGTTTTGTCGGATCACCACTATTGGGGTGGCTTGCGCTCAACACTGGCCTTGGGGCGAATGTGTCAGGTCTTTGATCTGGGTTTGTCCATGCACTCCAACTCGCACTTGGGCGTGAGCCTCATGGCGATGACGCATTTGGCGGCAGCGTCGCCCCAGCTGTCTTATGCCTGCGATACCCATTACCCTTGGCAGGACGACGAAGTGATCGTTGGCGGGAAATTGAAGTTTGAATCGGGCAGTCTCAAGGTTTCAAATGCGCCCGGCCTTGGCGTGAGCCTGGACCCCAAGGCATTGCGGCGTTTGCATGAGAACTACCTGAGATGTGGCATTCGCCAGCGCGACGACCTGAGTCAGATGCGCAAATACCAACCCGACTTTTCGGGTAAACAACCACGATTTTGATTCCACAGACGTTTGGGCTGGGTGCACAATGAATCTCAGACCCTCTCTCAAACATCAATAAAGGAGATCAACGTGGGAATTCGCATTCGTCTAGGCACTTGCCTGGCCAGCCTCGTGGTGGCTTTGGGGCTGATCAGCCCTG
>JBEAMY010000028.1:0-5632 GCA_041165725.1 Pseudomonadota bacterium | reverse complement strand
CATCACGGCATCGGTTTATACAAGTCACGTTCCCGCCATTGGCGCAGCCATGGATTTGGGTAAAACCCATGAGGACTACTGGAAGCCCCTGTTCAAAGGCTATGAACCCTCCAAACAATGGATGAAGGACAACAAGCCCGATGTGATCTTTCTGGTCTACAACGATCACGCCACCGCCTTCAGCTTGGAGATGATCCCCACTTTTGCCATTGGCACGGCCGCAGAGTACAAGCCTGCGGATGAAGGCTGGGGCCCAAGGCCTGTGCCCATGGTCAAAGGTCATCCCGATCTGGCATCGCACATCGCCCAAAGCGTCATTCAGCAAGACTTTGATCTCACCATCGTCAACAAGATGGACGTGGACCATGGCTTGACCGTGCCTTTGTCCTTGATGTGTGGCGAGCTCGATCCCGTCAAAGGTGCATGGCCCTGTCCGGTGATTCCATTTGCAGTCAATGTGGTTCAGTACCCTGTGCCCAGTGGCCGCCGCTGCTTTGCCTTGGGGCAAGCCATTCGCAAAGCGGTTGAAAGTTTTGACCAAGACCTCAATGTGCACATCTGGGGAACGGGTGGCATGAGCCATCAACTTCAAGGCGCTCGGGCAGGCTTGATCAACCGCGAGTGGGACAACCATTGGTTGGACCTGCTCATCAATGATCCTGTGGCCTGTGCTCAGGTTCCACACATCGACTACGTGCGTGAGGCAGGTAGCGAAGGCATCGAGTTGGTGATGTGGCTCATTGCGCGTGGGGCCATGGCCGATGTGTCTGAGGGCCAACGCAAAGGGTCCTTGCCCAAAGTGGCCCATCGCTTTTATCACGTGCCCGCCAGCAACACCGCTGTTGGGCATGCGATTCTCGAAAACGCTTGATATGACGTTGACCGAATTGAACTCTATGGATGAAAGGACTTTCTCATGACCATCTAGGTGGCACTTGCCGGCGCTGGCGCCTTTGGCATCAAACATTTGGACGGCATCAAAAACATAGACGGTGTCGAAGTGATTTCGCTCATTGGCCGTGAATTGGACAAGACCCAAGAGGTCGCAGACAAATACGGCATCAAGCATGTCACCACCGATTTGGCCGACAGCCTCGAGATCAAAGAATTGGACGCAGTGATCCTGTGCACCCCCACGCAAATGCATGCTGATCAGACCAAGGCCTGCTTGCAAGCGGGCAAGCACGTGCAGGTGGAAATTCCCTTGTGCGACATCTTGGCCGAGGGGCAAGAGGTCGTGGCTTTGCAAAAGCAAACTGGATTGGTGGCCATGTGCGGGCACACGCGCCGCTTCAACCCCAGCCATCAGTGGGTGAACAAGAAAATCAAGGCTGGCGAATTCAACATCCAGCAAATGGACGTGCAAACCTATTTCTTCCGACGCACCAACATGAACGCATTGGGTCAGCCCCGCAGCTGGACCGATCACCTCTTGTGGCACCACGCTGCTCACACTGTGGATTTGTTTGCCTATCAATGTGGAAGCCCTGTGGTCAAGGCCAATGCGGTTCAAGGCCCCATCCATCCCAACTTGGGCATTGCCATGGACATGAGCATTCAGCTCAAGGCGGCCAATGGTGCAATCTGCACTTTGTCACTGAGTTTCAACAATGACGGCCCCTTGGGCACTTTTTTCCGCTACATCGGTGACACCGGAACCTACATCGCGCGCTACGACGATTTGTTCAATGGCAAAGAAGAAAAAATCGATGTCAGCAAGGTGGCGGTGTCCATGAATGGCATTGAGCTTCAGGACCGCGAGTTTTTTGCGGCGATCCGCGAGGGCCGTGAACCCAATGGCAGTGTGGCGCAAGTGCTGCCTTGCTACGAGGTTTTGAACCAACTGGAGTTACAGCTTCAGTGATTGGGTTGGGCGGGTTAGCGGCTTGAAGGGTGAGGTGTGCGTGGCGTGCTTGGTGCGTGTGCCGTTCATATGCCTCTCAATTGCTTTTGACGCCTGAGGCTTTGTCACGCGCAGCATTTAAAGGCTTTTGCAGGGCCTCTTTGGCCATCTTGTCCACCATGTCGGGTGCGATGAGTTTGATCCAGCGCCCGAGTTTGCCTTGCCAGGTCATCACGACCTCTCGGTCTCTTTCCATCATGGCCTCGTGGATCAGCCGGGCACATTGCTTGACCGCCATGGCTTTGTGTTCACGTAGTCCGCTCGAACCCGCCGATTGGCCTTTTGAGTTGTAGCCTTTTTGTCGGATCTGGGTGTCGACCACGCCAGGATAGGCAACTGTGATGCTCATTTCATCAGGGGGGAGTTCGGTCCTCAAGGCTTCCATGAAGCCATTGAGCGCAAATTTGCTGGCGCAATAAGCGGTGCGACCCGGTACGCCTGCAAGACCTGCCAGCGAGGACACAGCAACCAATCGCCCTTGATGTTGCCTCAGCCAGGGCAAGGCAGCGTGGGTACACCACACGGCAGACCAAAAATTGATGCGCATCATGTCCTCAAACCATTGCATCTCTTCGGCCTTGACCTCTTCAAGCAAGGCATGACCCGAAACGCCTGCGTTGCACACCAAGGTGTCGATGCGCCCGAATCGGCTGATGGTGCTTGAGATCAATCGGCGACAGTCTTCTTCTTGGCGAAGGTCGCCAGTGATTTCGAGAACCGATGCACCATGTTGCTGACACAGCAAGGCCACTCTGGCGAGCTTGGACTTGTCTCGGCCACAGAGCACCAGAAACAACCTGCGTTCAGAGTGTTTGGCCATGAGTTCGGCCAGTGCTGCGCCAATCCCGTCTGAAGCGCCTGTGACGACTGCAACCGGAATTTCAATCATGGCTGCAGCTGGTCGACTGCGCTGAGTTTGGCGTTGGGGTTGCGCCGGATGGGTCCACACGCCTCTTCGATTTGTGCCTGAAGGTGTTTAAAGAGCCCCAGTTTGAAGCCCAACTCAAAGGCGACGAACAGTGGGCCCTGGAGAAGCCCTCTGAGGTCATCTGCAAATGCAGGTTTTTTGCCTTCCCATTTGTGACCCACAAACTGGAACGCCCAGCCCACCACAAATAGACCCAATCCCCAGCGCCAAAACCCCAATTCAGTTTGGACCAAGGCTTCACCCAATAGATTGAAGGCAGCCAGAACCAGCGCCATGACGATGCCCACGCGCCAACTGAGCATGCCGTAATAGAACACCGCAACCAACCCAGCCAAGATCCACGCGGGGGTGATCTGCAAACCACCAATCCCATAGGCCGGTCTGGCCAACATCACGGAAATAGCCAGCATGATCAAGGGAATGCCCACCATGTGGGTCGCGATGTTGCGGGGATCGCGGTGGAAATTCGCGTAGTGGATCAACTGCTCTTCTAAAACCATGTTCCTCCCCCTTTGTTTAGGTAATTGGGGTCAGATTACATTAATTCGTATTATTTTTCTAGACCTGATTTAATTTAATCTGACCCCAATTAGGCAATCAAACATCGAAGAGGGTTTGGCGCAGCCACTGGTGGACGGGGTCGTTTTGATGCCGAATGTGCCAGATGGCGAACATGGGCATTTCCGGTGTGGGGAAGGGTACAGCCGCATCGGACAGTCCGCTGAGCAGGCCTTGGCGGAGCAGGCCGGGCAAGGTGGCGATGCGATCGCTGCCTCGGATGAAAGCGGCAACGCCAGAAAAACCAGGCACGTTGACGTCGATGCGCCGTTGAATGCCTTGCTGGCTGAGTAGGTCATCGATGTCCATGTGCCGCCCAGTGGGGTAGGTGATGGTCACATGGCGTGCCGCTTCATAAGCTTTGCGGGTGCGTGGGGGCTTGCCGTGTTGGGCGTCATAGAACACGCGATAGCGATCTGTGAGCAGGCGCCGGTGAACGATGTCGGTGGCATCGGGGGGCCTTGGGCTGATGGCCAAGGTGCAGTCTTGTGCCCTGAGCAATTCTGCGCTGGGGATGTCAGATGGGATGACGCGAAGGCTGACGCCCGGCGCTTGGCTTTGGAGCTTGGACAGCCAATTGGGTAAAAAGAGATCGCGCTGGAAATCGTTGGCCGCCACAGTGAAACATTCAGCGAGTCGCTTGGGGTCGAACGCGTCGAGGTGAACAAAGGCCTGAAGCTGTCCCAACAGAATGCTTGCCTGAGCAGCCAATGAATGAGCGCGCGAGGTGGGCACGATGCCACGCCCTGATTTAACGAAAAGTGCATCTCCGGTGATGGCCCTGAGTCGCTCGACTTGGTGGCTCACTGCAGATTGGGTGAGCCCCAAAGCGGCTGCAGTTTTCGTGATGGACCCCGCTTCCACCACAGCCACCAAGAGTTTGAGCAAGTGACCGTCCAAGTCCAAATGATCGAAATTTTTCATGGGTTATATGAAGAATGATTGGTTTATTTTATTTGTTTGCCGCAGGACACTGGGCGCATTGCTGATTTTCATTGCTCCCTGGGAGGACCACACCATGAACGCTAGACAAGCTGAAATTCCCGGCACGACCCTGTTTGATGGCGATCAAGCTCGAAAGGGCTACGCGCTCAACAAAATGTGTTTTTCATTCAATCAAGCGGACAACCGCCAGCGCTTTAAACAGGATGAAGAAGCGTACATGCGCGAATATGGCCTCAACGAGCCACAGGCCAAGGCCATTCGCAGCCGCGATGTGCTGGGTTTACTGGCTGCCGGTGGAAACATTTATTACCTCGCCAAATTCGCTGGCATCCTTGGCCTGGATGTGCAGGATTTAGGTGCAGCTCAGACTGGCATGACCAAAGAAGCATTCAAGGCCAAGCTGTGCGCAGCGGCCCATCAATGAACACGATTTAAGGAGAACACACCATGGCACACATTGTTGGCGGTTTGGCCGCATCGCACATCCCAGCCATTGGCGGCGCCATGGCGCGCGGCGTCGAGTCTGAGCCCTATTGGAAACCTTTTTTTGACGGCTTCCCGCCCATCCGCGAATGGCTGGGTCAAGTTAAACCCGATGTGGCGGTGGTGTTCTACAACGATCACGGATTGAATTTCTTCCTCGACAAGATGCCGACCTTTGCCGTGGGTGCTGCGGCCGAATACCGCAATGCCGACGAAGGTTGGGGCATTCCCACCTTACCCCCATTTAAAGGCAATCTGGATTTGTCGTGGCACGTGATCAACCACCTCATCGATCGTGAGTTCGATGTGGTGACTTGCCAGGAAATGCTGGTCGACCATTCGTTCACTTTGCCACTCAAGTTGTTCTGGCCTGAGTCGTTCACGGACATTCAGACCGTGCCCATCAACATCAATACAGTCCAGTTTCCTTTGCCCAGCGCCAAGCGCTGTTACGCCTTGGGTCAGGCGGTCGGCGAAGCCATTCGCTCATGGGATTCAGATCTCAAAGTGGTGGTCATGGGGACGGGCGGGCTGAGCCATCAACTCGACGGCGAGCGTGCTGGCTTCATCAACAAGCATTTCGACCTGGCCTTTCTCAATAGCATGCAAACCCATCCGGATTGGGCCACCCAGTTCAGCATCCATGAGTTGGTGGAGAAAACCGGGACACAAGGGGTCGAGCTGCTCAACTGGTTGGCCATGAGAGGCGCTTTGGGAGAAGGTGCCACCACCGTGCATCGCAACTACCACATCCCAATTTCGAACACAGCCACGGGCGTTTTGGCCATGGCAGCCTGAGCAACGAGCAAACCTCA